>DDAT01000033.1:0-23793 GCA_002332985.1 Acinetobacter lwoffii
CACATAAACAGGAAACCCCAATACAGTTCCTGTCCGAGCATCGGTAATAAAATCGGCTTGGCCAAAAGTCCGAGAATTGGAAACAAAGCAAAAGTTAGCGCAAAAACCAAAGTATGCAATTTCCAGTGCATAATGCCTTGCAGCACAGCTTCACGAGACAGTTTGGCGCCGTGCAGGAAAAACAGGATGGCGATCGCTCCTGTCGTCACCCAGCCAAAGACTTCAGCCGCCTGCCCCGAAACTGGCAACACACTGGCCAGCAAAACCATCACAAACAACAGTATCGTAAACCGATCCAATGCCAAGAACTTAAGCATATCCCTATAATCCCTCAGATTTTATTGTTTGATATAAAAATGCCCGGCTATCTTAACAGATGCCGGGCCCATGCTATGCACTCAGATTGATGTAATATTTTCATCTATACATGAATGCATTTCATATATCTCGCTACATCACACTTAGTTATTACGTGCATTGTTGTCTTGCTGGATCAGCTCGATCTTGTAGCCATCTGGATCTTCTACAAATGCAATTACAGTCACGCCACCTTTCATCGGACCGGCTTCACGCACCACATTACCGCCACGCGCTTTAATCTCTTCGCAAGCCTTGTAAGCATCATCAACTGCAATCGCGATATGACCATAAGCATTGCCCAGTTCATAGCTGTCTGTATCCCAGTTATGCGTCAATTCCAGTACGGTGTGATTTTCTTCATCGCCATAACCGACAAAAGCCAAGGTAAAACGGCCCTCTTCGTAATCACGCTTACGAAGCAAAGTCATGCCAAGTACTTCAGTATAGAACTTGAGAGATTGTTCTAAATTGCCTACACGTAACATGGTATGCAGCATGCGCATATTAATCATCCTTCTGTACAGATTGTTGTTGGTGTTCACCGAGCAGTTTTGCGACCCAAACCACCAGAATCAGGATCGGAATCCCGATTAGAGTAGTCATCAGGAAGAAATTCGGATAACCGATATTGGTGACTATAGTACCCGAATATCCGCCTAAAATCTTAGGGGTCAAAGTCATGAGTGAGCTAAAAATCGCATATTGAACAGCGGTAAAAGACACACTGGTCAAGCTCGACAAGAATGCAATAAACGCAGCACCAGCCAGCCCAGCAGCCAGATTGTCGACAATAATAGCAAAATAAAGCCACTTGTCGCTATAAGGTTTAATTACCTTACCACTGACTTCGACTGTATCTGAACTGCTGCCATCTACGACCGCTAAAGGCTGAATATCGAGATCTAGATTCTGGGTACTGGCCAAGTGATCATTGACCTGATAAACATGTATGGTTTGCTGTAGTGCTTGACCATCTTGCATCAGGACGGCACTGATAATATGTGCAGGTGACTGAATCAGTTGTTGTGCAGGAATCGCGGCAGTAAATACGCCTTCGCTTTCCAGTTTTGCATCAATATTCTGATCGTTGATTTGCAACACAATCTTTTGATTCTCTTGCAGTGCTTTACCGACATACTGGCCGCGCACTACAATGGTCTTGTCCTGTTCAGCTATAGTGAGGGTATTGTCACTGGTGATCGGCAGGATCTGTAACTGGGTGCTGCCCTGTTCTGCAGTCAAATACGGCATAATGACCTGCACTGGTGCTTGATTCGTATTATCTGTATTAAGATAAGCGGCTGTCACTTGCAGCTGTTTACTCTGCGCCAGCACTGCACTTGGGATATCCAGCTTCCAGTAACCTACTTCATCGGTCTCTGCCTGATAAACCTGATTACCGGCTTTAACTTCAACAGCTGCCAGTTTTTCACCAGACTTGACCAGTCCGATAAAAATCAGGTTGGTGGAACAGGCCAGTACGGCGCCGACGAACATCAGTTTCATGATGTTCATCTTCTGGGCCAAGAGCCCGCCAAGGAAACCACCGACTAAAGAGAAAATCACCCCATAGACTTTAACGGCCTCGGCAATCTGTTCTTTACTGAAATTCAGGTCCTGATAGAACACATTGGAAATGACGCCGGCAATAATATCGGAAACCCGATAAAAACCGATCAACAATAACAGCACCAATGCAAGTTTCAAGCCATAACGTTTAAAGAAATCTGCAACCGGATTGACCCAGGTTTCATAGGCCATCTGCTTGTTAACCGCACCCATTTTTACCAAGCCTGCACCAATCGCAAAGGCCACTGCACCCGAGCCAACAAAGCGCAAAGCTTCAAAACAGAACAAGGCAAAGGTATCTTGAATAGCGAATTGTTCGGTGATGCTGGCCACCAGATTGCCCGAATAGATATAGCTCAGAACAAAACTGATTACCGCCACAAAAAACACCGCAACTAAACGGAAATAATCACTGCGCACATAGTGTTTGCGTACCCGGTTAACCTGCGGCTCCCGAATGGACAGTGTGGTGATAATACCGACCAGCATGACAGCAGCCATCGCCAGATAGGTCCATTTCCAGGCATCATAGATATAGTTGCCTTTCGCAGTTCCCAAATAGGCCGCAAGAAACAAGGCACCAGCACCGGCCACAATCATCCCGATCCGGTAACCTGCATTATAGGTGGAAGCCAATACGGTCTGCATCTGGGTTTCCGCCAGCTCAATCCGGTAGGCATCAATCACAATATCCTGCGTTGCTGCGGAGAAACCAAGCAGGACAGCACCGAGCGCCATTTGCTGTAAATGTGTGGCACCCAAAGCCGGATCAGAAAAGGCCATAATGGAAATGGCACAGACAATCAGAATCTGCGCAATCAGCAACCATGCACGACGACGTCCCAGAGCCTTGGTCAGAAAAGGGACAGGAAGTTCATCAATGAGCGGTGCCCAGACGAATTTAAACGAATAGCCCAATGCGGCCCAGCTAAAGAAAGTTACTGCACTTTTGCTGATTCCGGCCTCACCTAACCATAAAGACAGACTGGAAAAAATCAGAAGAATCGGCACACCAGCCGAAAATCCCAAGAACAGCATGATCAATGCACGTCGATCTAAAAATGCTGTAAATGCGGATTTCCAACCCGTCGTTTGTGTTGTCATTGCTTTATTATTTTCCGCAGAAAAACCAATTGCTGCTATTCAATCCTGTAATAGCGTATCTTTCAACAAGATTTATATATTTATCACATTTCCGGTTTTTTATTTTCTGGCAAAAGCGACATGTTGGCTTGAATTTTTCAAGTAAATCTGTATACCTTAACTCTCATCAACGTAATATTTCGTTTTGGATTTTCAACAGTGACCCAGAGACTCGATCAAATTAATTCTTCTATTGCCAGCAACACCAGCACAACTCCACAAAAAATCCGCTCAGATTTACTTATCTCTGCATTTGAACAAAGCGAAATTAAAAATACTCTGGACCATACCCGGTTAACATCCACCCAGCTGACGCACATTCCAAACTTAGAAAAAATTCCTGCGTCAACCAAACGGATCAAGCCCCTGAATAACTTTTTGGGCCAAGATCGCGCACGCGCCTCAGTTGAGGCCGGGATTGCCCTGCCTTATTCCGGCTATAACATTTTTGCTGTCGGTACCGCAGGTCTCGGAAAACGCACCATGGTGAAGCGTTTGCTGCAACAGCACGCCAAAACTATGGAAACCCCGAATGACTGGGTGTACGTCAATAACTTTCAGAACCAGCGTCAGCCGATTGCGCTAGAACTGCCCCCGGGTCAAGGTCCAAAATTCCAAGCCATGTTGAATCAAAGCTGGCAAACGATTCTAAAACAGCTTGAGCGCCGTTTTACTGCAGAAACCTATCACAACCGCATTGAAATGATTCGCCAGGAAACCGGTGATGAACAGCAGCAGGCGCTCATCGAACTGACCAAAGAAGGCGCAGAACTGGATCTGAAGCTGATCTCGCGACATGATGAGCACTGTTTTGTCCCTGTGCATCTGATTGATGACAAATTGCAGGAAATGTCTCAGGAAGATCTGAATGCCTTAAGCAACAAAGATCGTGCCGAACTGGCGTCCAACATGCGCTATATGGACAAGAAACTGGAACGTCTGGGTTTGCATCTGGGTGATCTGGAAGATGATGCACGCGATCGCGTACAGATCCTGAACCGCGATATCGCCAAGCAGGTGGTCTTACCGCGAGTCGAACAGATTCTGGCGAAATTCAAACACGTGGAAGGTCTGGAACATTATCTGAAGTATTATGCCGAAGACATTATCAACAATGTCGAAATTGTGCTGGAACAGGAAGAAGATGACTTCACTCCGGCGCTGTTCAGTCGCGTTCCGGCACGTTATCAGGCGAATGTGATTATTACCCATAAACCGAACAGTGGCGCACCAGTCATCTTTGAAGATTTTCCAACGCATTACAACCTTTTGGGTCATGTAGAACAACTGACCCAAAATGGTACGATTACCACAGACTTCACCCTGATTCGTCCAGGTACCTTGCATAAGGCCAATGGCGGCTTCCTGATGCTGGAAGCGGAACAATTGCTGGAACAGCCCTATGCATGGCAAGGCTTGAAGCGCGCGCTTAAATCGGGCCATTTAAAACTGTCCTCGCTTGAGCATATGATCACGCTAACCGGCAGCATTTCGATTGAACCTGCCTCAATTCCCCTGAATATCAAGGTCATCTTGCTGGCTGAGCCTGAAATCTATTATGAAATTTTAGAGCTTGAACCAGAGCTAGGCAGCATCTTTAAAATCCGTGCCGATTTTACCGATACATTACAACGTAATGACGATAACGAGCAGGCTTATATGCAGCTGATTGCCGACTATGTGCAATCGGATAAATTACTACCTTTTGACCGTTCTGCTTTAGCCGCCTTGCTCACAGATTCTAGCCGTCAAGCCGAAGATCAAAGCTCATTGTCATTACATGCCCTGACGCTGGGTGATCTGATCCGTGAAGCACATCATCATGCCTTCCAGGCCGGTGACAAGATGGTGTCAGAAAAACATATCAATACCGCACTGGATCATCGCAAATATCGTCTCGGCTATTTACGTGAACTGTATTGGCAAGATCTGACTCGTGGTACCCAATTGATCGAAACCCGTGGTCATCGTCTGGGCCAAATCAATGCCCTGTCGGTGATTCATTATGCTGATGTTGAGTTTGGTCTGCCTTCACGACTGACTGCTTCGGTGTATCAAGGTGGCGGTGATATTCTGGATATCGAACGCAGTGTAGAACTTGGTGGCTCTTTGCATGCCAAAGGTGTGTTACTGATGTCATCCTTCCTGAAAGCGCATTTTGGTCGTGAACAGACCCTGCACTTCTCTGCTGCGCTGGCCTTTGAACAAAGTTATGGTCAAGTCGATGGTGACAGTGCCACGGTAGCGGAACTTTCTGCCTTACTGTCGGCCATCAGCCAGTTACCGATTGATCAGTCATGGGCCATTACCGGTTCCATGAACCAGCTGGGACAAGTACAGCCGGTAGGTGGTGTGAATGCCAAAATTGAAGGTTTCTTTGATGCTTGCAAGTTACAAGGTCTGACCGGAAAACAAGGTGTGATTATCCCGCGTCAAAATATGCAACATCTAATGCTGCGTAAAGATGTCACCATTGCTGTGGAAGAAGGCCAGTTCCATATTCACGCGATTGATACTATTGATCAGGCACTGGAAATCCTGATGGCGCGTCCTGTCGGTACCTTGGATAAAAAAGGTCGCTATAGCAAAAATTCAATCTATGCCGCAGTAATGGCACAGCTGGATTATTGGCAAGCGATTGAAGATGGTGCCGAACTGGTCGAAGTGCCGAAGAAAAAGAAAAAAAAGAAGAAGAAAAAAGACAAGAAGCAAATCGTCGAGCCACAAACTGAAGTTGAAGCTGATGCTTCGACAGTTGAACAGCCGGATGCAGCGACAGAGGATTAACTCTGAACTTGACCTAAGCAAAAATAGAGCCAAAAAAAGCGCTTCTCAATGAAGCGCTTTTTCACATCTGGACTTAATTTAATACAAAATTAAGCATCAACTGCCGGGCTGTACTGTTCAACTAAAGGCTTTAATTCACCTTTTTGGAACATGTCGAGCATGATATCACTACCGCCGATCAACTCACCATTGATCCAAAGCTGTGGAAATGTCGGCCAGTTGGCGATTTGTGGTAACATCGCGCGAATGTCCTGGTTTTCCAGAATGTTTACATAAGCAAACGGACGACCAATTTGACTGAGTGCTTCTACTGCACGTGCAGAAAAACCACATTGTGGAAATTGCGGTGTGCCTTTCATGTAAAGAAGTACTGCGTGTTTTGCAATTTGGTCACGAATTAACGCTTCGGTATCGCGTGCTTGTTCAGTCATTGATAAATCCTCAACTCATCTGTCTCGCATTATACCCAAATCCAGGCAAAACAGTATGTCTAAAGCAATAATTCCAATTTTATTTACAATTACCCTTTAAATCTGAGCGGGTTTTTGCTTATATAAGTTTTTCTTTCCACCTAACAGTTAAGAGTTAGTCATGAATAATATTACCCTCGCACCGGTACAAACTGATCAACCGTCTCATTTGATGCCTGTTTTTGGCCGTCAACCGATCAGCTTTGTCCGAGGACGAGGTGCATATCTTTATACCGAAGATGGTACAGAGTATTTAGATGCATTAACCGGCATTGCCGTATGTGGTTTGGGACACGCGCATCCAGTTATTGCCGAAGCGATTGCTGAACAGGCAGCGACCCTGATTCATACCAGCAACCTGTTTGAAGTGCCTTGGCAAACCGCTGCCGCACAGAAACTGGCTGAAGTTGCAGGCATGGAAGAAGTATTCTTCTCAAACAGTGGTGCAGAATCCAATGAAGGTGCAATCAAAATTGCACGTAAATTCGGTCATATGCAAGGCATTGCTTCACCAAAAATTATTGTCGCTGACCAGTCTTTCCATGGTCGTACCATGGCCACCCTATCTGCTACAGGCAATAAAAAAGTGCAAGAAGGTTTTGGCCCGCTGGTTGAAGGTTTTATTCGCGTACCTTTTGGTGATATCGAAGCGATTGAAGAAGCGGCAATCAATCATCCAGATATCGTAGCGATTTTGATTGAGCCTATTCAGGGTGAAGGCGGCGTGAATACTGCGCCTCAAGGTTTCAGCTATTTAGAAGAAATCCGTCAAATCTGTAACCAGCACAACTGGCTGATGATGCTGGACGAAGTACAAACTGGTAATGGCCGTACCGGTAAATATTTTGCTTACCAGCACACCAATATTATTCCGGATGTACTGACCACAGCCAAAGGCTTAGGAAACGGTTTCCCGATTGGTGCAGTAATGACTCAAGGTCGTGGCGTAGGCGTATTAACTGCTGGAAATCACGGTTCTACCTATAGCGGTACAGCACTGGGTTCGCGTGTGGTCAATACTATTCTCGATATTATGCAAAAAGAAAATATCGTCGCGAATGCTGCTGAAAAAGGTGCTTATATCGTTGACCAGCTACGCAACAAACTGGCAGATCAAAATGTCATCGTACGTGGTTTTGGTCTGATGATCGGGATTGAATTACCAAAAGAATGCGGTGATCTGGTTGCGATTGCACGCGATGAATACAAGATGATTATCAATGTCACTGCAGGCAATGTCGTTCGTCTGTTACCTACCCTGAATATTACTCAGGAGCAGGCAGACCAGTTGATCGAACGTCTGGTAAAAATGATCAAAGCTTATTTGGCATAAAGTTCTAGCCTAAAAATTAAAAAAGCCGCTCTAAAGCGGCTTTTTTATTATTCTGCATTCTATGATGCGTTTTGTAACATACGTCCGCCAGAGATCTGGCTAAAATATTGTTTCAAGGTATCAAGACAACGAAGAATTTTTGTAGGTTGTTGTTCACGTTTCGGAATAACCGCATACAGTGTAATCGGTGGCAGTCTCCATTCAGGCAGAACTTCAACTAAAGTACCGTTAAGCAAATCCTTTTTAGCATCAAGATATAAAACCTTGGCAATCCCATTGCCCTGCAAGCACATCGATTTTGCAACCAAACCGTTATTGGTACTGAAACGGGATTTCAGTTCAAACTCAGCTTTTTCTGCAGTATTCACATGTTGAAAATGGTAATACTGATGGTTTTTAAGATGCGTTAAAGGTAAGACCTCATGATTTTTAAGATCATCAGGTCTCGAAATAATGGTGCTTTGATTAATATAACTCGGTGTCGCCACCAGAATTTGCTCAATCTGCATCAATGGCACAACCTGAAGATTATGCTCATCATTTTTCTGTTCAAATCTTAGGGCGATATCAACCCGCCCATCCAACAAATCAACCTCATGATTGTTTGTTTCTAAATGTACTGCCAAGCCGCGATGTGCAGCCATCCAATGAGAAAGTGCAGGAATCACATGATTCGCGCATAATTCTGGCAAAGAAACGATACGCAGCTCGCCCACGAGATCATCACGTAATTCATTGATCCGGACTTTACCGCGTTCAGCAGCAGATAACATTTCTTGACAGCTATGGAAAAAAGCTTGTCCCGCTTCGGTCAGACTTAATTTTCTCGTCGAACGATTTAGAAGTACGATTTCCATATCGTGTTCTAACGAGCGAATTTGTTGACTGACGGCGCTGGTCGTAATCCCTAATTCACGGGCAGCACCGCTAAACGAGTTCTTCTCCACAACGCAAGCAAAGACACCCATTGCTCGAAGTTGATCTAACATAAATTTCCCTCTAAACTTATGAGGTGCTTCATCATTTGATAAAAGCAACTTATTGTATTATACGGCCAAATTTACACTTTGCATTATTTATTTAATTGTTTGGTAAAACTGCAGTAGGATTAATAGGTTTGCCGTCTAAGCGCACCTGAAACTCAAGCATGGTACGGTTTGTACCAGTTGATCCCATTTCTGCAATTTTTTGACCAGCCGTTACATTTTGGCCACTTTTCACATTCAATTTACTGTTATGTGCATAAGCGGTGATATAGCCATTGATATGCTTCACCAACACCAGATTGCCATATTCTTTCAGGCCATCAGCGGCATACACCACCTGCCCGTCTGCTGCTGCAAATACCGGATCACCGACATTGCCACTATAGCGGGTGCCCTTGATATTAGAAGCTAAATTGTATTGCTGAAGAATCGCGCCATTCGATGGTTTTACCCAACGTAGACCTGCTGCATTAGATACTGGCGTTACAGGTGCAGATGTACTGACGCGTGGTGTGGTTTGTACTGTCGTTGCTGGTGTCACCGGTGCCGGTGTAGGCACTGCAATTGTTTGACGCTGGATTGGCGCTGCCTGAGTCACTGCTTGGGTGCTGGTGCTACGGCGCGTAGTATGGGTTTTCAGGCGGATCGATTGTCCGACATAAATCCGGTACGGCGCACTGATATCATTCATCTCTGCGACACTGATATAGTTCAGTCCATAACGTGCTGCAATCCCACTCAATGTATCTCCTGAACGCACCGTATAGAAATCAGGAGCTGTTGCATAACGCGTTGCATTATTCACCTGGGGTTTGGTGGCACAACCGGTAATTACTCCTGTAGAAATAACAACGGTCGATAAAACGAGGGTTTTAATCAGGGTTGCAGGCGAAGCTACGACACATTTCGGTAACACCAAGAACATTATCTTCCTCTCTAATGCTATACGGTTGCAAAATTCCGTTAAGATTAGCAAAGTTTTACGGCAATATACTTGCAATCGCGAGTTTTTCACAAAGTTATAACACTAAGGACGCATTTTCTGCCAATTGTGTTTGTAAATTCCGCAGACTCTCATAATTGGTAGCATCCATCTGAATCGGGGTAATACTGACATAGCCATTGGCGACCGCAGAGAAGTCCGAATCAATTTCGTTAAATCCTGGCTTAGGGTCTGCGACTGCTTCTCCTGAGAGTCCAATCCAGAATACCTGACGACCACGCGGATCTATATGACTCGTCACCGGTTTAGACTGACGGCGGCGACTTTGATATGTCACTTTTTCACCCTGCAATTCAGTTACATCTGGAATATTGATATTAAAAATATGTCGCTCAGGCAGAACAGGCAAACCACGAGCAATAAAATCATGCACCCATTCGGCGGCCAACTGATAATCCTGAGGCTGCTGATAGCCACGTACATTCGGCCCACTCAGTGATACGGCAATCGCAGGATGTTTAGTTAAACGACCTTCAAAGGCCGCCCCGACTGTACCGGAATACAAGATATCATCTCCCAGATTTGCGCCGCTATTTATCCCGCTAACCACCAGGTCAAATTCAAAATCAAATAGCCCGTTCATAGCCAAGTAAACGCAATCTGCCGGCGTCCCATTAACCGCCCAGACATCAGGAGAAATCTGGATTGGGCGTAAAGGGCGGTCCAAAGTTAAGGCACTAGAAAAGCCACTGCGTTCACTTTCCGGTGCCACAATCACCACTCGCCCCAAAGGCTTTAGCGCTTGCGCCAAAGCCTGAATACCGGGTGCAAACACCCCATCATCATTTGAAACTAAAATATTCACTAAAAAATCTCGTTACGCTAAAAAATGACTGACTAGGACATTTCATTGTATTAGTGCAGGAATTATATATATTTATTGCTCGACATCCATCTTTATAATATGTGGCTCAAGATGATTAAAAAATTCTCTTTATTTAGCGCTCTCACTTTAAGCTTGGCAGCATTTATTTCCCCTTCAGTCATGGCAAACGATCTGACTGTTGAAGAAAACAATACCATTGTAAAAGAAGATATTGCATCAGCACAGGTTATGGCTGAAGTTTGCCCGGCAATCATTGGTCAAAATCCAAAATTTAACAGCACCGTTGAACAATTGATCCAGTCTTATCTTGCAGACTACTCAGATAAAGGCATGAGCTATCAAAAGCTACAGGCAGACAGTGAATATAAATCTTTACTTGAAGAAGCACGTCAGGGTGCAAAGCAAACCAGCTCAGACGAGCAGAAAACTGTCTGTGAAGAAATGCTGAACTACCAAGGCTAAGCCAGCTAAATTTTCAAATAAGACGGTGTAAACATCGTCTTATTTTCTCTTACAGATTTATTCATAATTCTACAGCTTCGCTACATTTTCCCACTTTTCAATTTCAAAAATAAGTTTAAGCTAGGCAAATTATTGTTCTAAATCCATTTTTTGAGTTTTCAATGAAAAATCCAATATTCCAAGCTTTAACATTCTGCGCAATTTCTGCCGCCACTCTTTTGGGAACTTCTGCATTTGCAGCCGATGAAAACATTAATGTTACCCCAACTCAGCAAGTGACCAAACAGGAACTGGCAGCCATTTATGTTCTTTCAGAAATCTGTCCAAGCATGGTCAAAGACAAGTCACAGTTTAATCAGGGTTATACCAAGCTGGTGACTGAGTATATGCCGGGCCAGCGTAATCCGGTTGAAAGCTTAAACCAGATGGCTAAACAGAACGATTTCCGCAATATTCTGGCCGAAGCACAATCGGATGCCAAGAAAGCCGGCAAGAAAAAAAATCAGGTGATTTGTAATGAATTAACCACCTATAACAATTAAGCTGCTTTTCTGCCGATAACTTACAATACTTTTGAAATAAGACCGGGTTTCCCATAGAAGTCAGCCTAGCTTTGTCCTAAAATGCTAGGCTCTTCGTGCTTACATCAAGATATAGGAACCCACTAGAAATGACCCAAAAAACTGCCCTTGCTGCATTATTATTAGTTCCTAGTTTTAGCTTTGCAGCAACTGTCCTATCTGCACCACCAGAATTGAATAATAAATCCTACGTGCTAATGGACTACGAGACAGGGCAACTTCTCGCTTCAAAAAATGAAAATGAAAAATTAGCCCCTGCTTCAATGACCAAGATGATGACCAGTTACATCATCGAACAAAAACTATTGAGCGGTGAACTCACTGAAGATGAACAAGTGCGCATGAATGAGTCAGCATGGTGTCGCGGCAGTAGCGCGGAATCATGTATGTATGTACCTTTAAATGGTACGGCAACTGCACTTGAAATGCTTCGCGGGATTATTATTCAATCAGGGAATGATGCGTCGAAAGCCATGGCTGAACATATTGCAGGGAACGAGGGTACCTTTGCACATATGATGAACCAGGAAGCTAAACGTATTGGCATGACCAATACCAGCTTTGTGAACTCAACCGGTATGCCGGCTGAAGGTCATTATTCAACTGCCAAAGATATGGCAACGCTGGCACAACACATCATTAAAGACAGTTCTAAATATTATCCGATTTATGCGGAAAAAGAATTTACCTTTAATGGCATCAAGCAAGGTAACCGTAATGCCCTGCTATATACTGACCCGAGTGTAGATGGTTTAAAAACTGGCCACACTGATGAAGCTGGTTATTGTCTGACCACCTCATCAAAACGCGGTCCTACGCGTCTGATTTCAGTGATTTTTGGTGCACCAACCATGCAGGAACGTGCGACACAAACACGTGAATTGCTGGCTTGGGGTTATGCAAACTTCGAAACCAAAAATGTTCAACCTGCTAAACAGGTACTTGCCAAAGCCAAAGTCTGGTTTGGTAAGGAAGATGAAGTTCAGATCGGTCTTGCGGAAAACTTTAACGTGACCATGCCAAAAGGTCAGGCTAATGCGATTAAAACCCAGCTGGTGGTTCAACCTAAACTGACTGCACCTTTACAGCCTGGTCAGGTCGTAGGTAAATACGTAGCGACTCTGGATGGTAAAGTAATTTCAGAAAAACCATTGGTGGCTTTAAACGCAGTTGAAGAAGCTGGTTTCTTCGCACGTATGCTCGACCACATTAAACAGTTCTTCTCAAACTTGTTCTAAGTTTAAATAAACTGTTTTAGTCCCGGACTAAGACCAAAGCACTCATTCAGATGGGTGCTTTTTATTTTATACTATGCACATGATCCTTAAACTTTTAATGAGCAGATCACCATGATCCAAAACATTCGTTCTTATTTAGACACGACTCCAGAAATTGATGAATCGTGTTATATCGATCCGATGGGAATCGTGGTCGGCGATGTGGTCTTGGCTGAAAATGTCTCTGTCTGGCCTTTTGCCGTGATTCGTGGTGATGTTAATTCAATCCGGATTGGTAAAAATTCGAATGTTCAGGATCATGCCATGTTGCATGTCAGTCATAAAAAAGCCGATAAACCGAATGGTTCGCCTTTGATCATTGGTGAAGATGTCACGATTGGCCATCATGTGACATTGCATGGTTGTACGATTGGTAATCGTGTATTAATCGGGATTAACAGTATTATTCTGGATGATGTCATCATTCCGGATGATGTGATGATTGGTGCAGGTACGCTAGTTCCACCAGGCAAAGTCTTAGAGAGTGGTTGGCTCTATGTTGGTAGCCCGGCAAAAAAAGCACGTCCGCTCACTGAAAAAGAAATGGCATTCTTGCCTTATTCTGCGCAGAATTATGTAAAAGTCTCTCGAAATTATCTTGGGTAAATCAAAATAAACAGATCTCTTTATTTTAATCCTTTGGTTTAATTCTTGCTTTAAAACAAGCATAACTCGAAGGATTAAAATGTTTATTGCGGTTTACCGTTTCAAAATTAAACCAGCGACAAAGGAAGCTTTCATTCAGGCATGGAAAACGCATATGGAGGGCATTTATCTGGTTTTAGGTTCTCTCGGCTCTCGCCTGCATAAAGAAGAAAAGACTGGTGATTATATTGGTTATGCTCAATGACCAAACAAAACACATTGAGAAAATGCCGACTTTAACCACCTCAATTCAGAAAAATATTTAAAGTATAAAAAAGCAGGTGAAGTGATGTGTAAGACTATTATTTCAAGCGATACTATTTTGGAATTAGATGTCGAAGCAGATTATTTACAATCAAGAACGTTTCTTTTTGAATAATTTTTAAAGAGAGGCATATTTTAATTCTACTTATCAGACATGAACATGATAAAAAATATTTCTAAAGTGTTTACTGCTTATATTATTTAATATGACGGATTTAAAAAAATCAAATGGATCAATACGTAATATGTTGAGGCTATTTGTTCCTGCATTTATGTCTGTGATAATTGAGTTAATATAAACATTTAAAAAATTATTAATTTACTAGCCTCTTTTAATATAAGGCCAGTATTAGAGTCTTTTCATGCTTTTTACAGGATAAATTCCGGGAAATTTCAAAAATGGAATAAATCCTCTCTCCAAGTAACATCTCAACTTAATATCTAAATACTTGTTCAAACATAGGGACTAAAAATTTATTGCCATATTCACTCAAATGGTCATCATCATAATACAAAGGACGAGCATTTTTTGAACCATAACAATATTCTGTATCACATAAATAAGGCAGAGGATTCAAGATTTTCACTCCACAGCGCTGAGCTGCTTCATCCTGAGCATCCCAAACAATTTTATGCCGTTTATGATATTCAGAAAGTGAAAGCTTCATATCTTCCACAGCACCATGTATAACCAGCTTATGCGAAATGGTCTTGGGAATATCTATTCCGAACTCTGGTATTGGTCGCATTAAATAAACCGGTCGGTCTTTTGCCAAACGACATGCTGTATCAACTAAAACTTGGGAAAATTCCTTTATAAACTGCCTATCCTCATTATAAAGATATTTTTTACTGAAGTAGACTGGTGCTAGTTTAGACCGTTCCGATTGGTCAGGCTCATTCACACCTTTTACATACTCTGAAGTACGACTGACCAAAACTAGCGGAATATTAGGATATTTTTTTAATTCTTCATTTGCCCATTGATTTAGAAGATCACATGAATCCGCACTGTACTCTTTATGATCTATATATCGAATGCCATCCAGTGTAGGACAGCTATCCATAAACCAGGAAATCACACCTGAGTTAAAGTGAGAGGCTGCTGTACCCAAAGAACTTGCTATTGCTGATGCATGACTATCCCCCATTAAAATTGCTAAAATTTTTTCTTTTCCGTACACACAACTCGGCGACCCTATTTTGTCATGAGAGGCATTACACTCTTCACGCCTAGGATCTATATCCCATGTTTCTGCAGCAGCAATCTCTACAATTTTAGGTAATCGAATTTCTTCAAATGGAAGTAGTTTGGCACTGATCGCGATTGCAGATAAACCCGCAAGCAAACCAAAACTAAAGATGACTAGAGCTTGTCTGGAAAGACGAAATTTCGTTAAAAATTGGCGTGAGGGTATTTCAACCAGTAAATAGGAAAGATGCCCCAGTATCAGACCAAGCACCAAACCAAATAGTATCCAGTTTAAATCATCTTGCACACTACCAAAATACAAGCCAACCACAACCGGCCAATGCCACAAGTAAATCGAATATGAACGATCTCCCAACCATTGTGCAACAGGGTGCGTGGTTAACATGGAGTCTTCCTGTTGTGACAATATAACCAGTACTGTACCCAGTACTGGTAACGCCGCCCAAGCAGAAGGCCAAACTAACCCCTTATGAATGATCAACATGGCCAATAACAATAAAAAACATCCCGCTACAAAGTACACCTTGGCAAATCTTTGTAATTGTGGAAATTCTTTCGCAGCTAAATAAACCAACCCACCAGCAACGAACTCCCAGCCTCGAACAGGCAATAAATAAAAGGAAGCTACGGGTTTCGAATGAGATATCGCGATGCTTAAAAGGAGAGATCCCAGAAATGCAAAACATAATCCGTATAATAAGGTACGGCGTTCCGATTTAATTTTTGTCAGTAGTAACAAGTAAATAGGTAATAATAGATAAAATTGAAACTCAATACCCAATGTCCATGTATGTAATAACCACTTTTCATGAGCAGTGCCATCAAAGTAATTAGAAGTACGCCAGTAATAAAGATTAGAGTTAAAAGACAGAGCACTACTCGATTGCGTACCCAAAAACATATAGTCAGGTAAGGGTAACCAAAACCACCCTAAAACCAGCAAAATAATAATAAGTATCATCAGGGCAGGAAAAATCCGTCTTATCCGTGCCATATAAAAATCAAATAATTTGAAGTTGTTTTTTTCAAGGCTGCTACAAATGATTGCTGTCATCAGAAACCCTGAAATGACAAAAAATATGTCTACACCCAAAAAACCTGCATTAAACCCTGGAATTTTGAAGTGAAAAAACAATACCATTAATACCGCATAGGCACGCAGGCCATTAATATCTAATCGAAAACCAATATTTGAATTTGGCGGTGTCATCATGTCAACCTGCTCAAAATATTTTTTTAATGTTGGGTTTATAAGTTTATTTTTTGATACATGATGAAGAAAACTTTGCATTAAATCAGAATGCAGTTAAAAAGTTAGACAATACTAGAAGATTTATAATATCTCTTAACTTTTTAATTATATTCGGTTATTTTTCTTCTTTTTAAAAATTGATTGATATTTACTCAACCTTCTTATCTTCAAACTTGTCTTATTTGAAGTCAATAGGCTAGACACATAACTCTATAAAAATATTTGAACGCATCATTCAGAATACTTTTAAGACAAACACCCTCACTTATCTAGCTAATTTAGGCTTTTTCGTCGTACTATAAAGGGTATAACTATCTGATATATCAACTTTCAGTTATAGACTTAATTATTTTAAATAATTGTTTTGGAAATCAAGCCCCTGATCCCCATCAGCATTTCTACAAGTCCTGAAAAAAAGATTAACAGCCCCGCTATACTATTTTTATGTGCGTTTTCCCAGTTCTAAAATGATCACTTCAGCATTTATTTTCTCTGTAATTCATTAACCCAAAATACCATGATTATCATTGGTTGATTGTTCATTAATGCATTAAGTCACTTAAAGAAACCTGCTCTCAACATAGCCACCGCCAGCAAAATTTTATACAATAGTGCATCCTTTTCCATGGTGCTGCCTTATGACCGCTTGGACTGCTCATGTCACTGTCGCAACTGTCGTTGAAAAAGACGGAAAATTCCTGTTTGTAGAAGAACATACAGAAGGTGTGACACACACGGTATTTAATCAGCCAGCAGGTCATGTGGAATGCGGTGAAACCATTATTGAAGCCGCCATTCGTGAAACCATGGAAGAGACCGGACATACGGTTGAAGTAACTCATCTTTTAGGGATGTATACTTATACCCCACCGATGTTCCCGGATCGGACATATTTTCGTTTCTGCTTTTTAGCCAAATCCATTGACTATGACCCCAATGCCACTTTAGATACAGATATTGTCGGCGCGGTCTGGATGACGCTCGATGAACTGATTGAATCTGCTCGTGCACGTAGTCCATTGGTGATTAAAGCCGTACAAGATGCACTTTCAGGTCAAAAATACCCTTTATCGCTCATTTACGAGCACCAAAATTCTCCCTTAATTTCAAATTTGGATGCCTAATCCTATGCAACAACGTGTCATCGTCGGTATGTCTGGTGGTGTAGATTCTTCTGTTTCTGCAGCACTTCTTCTTCAACAGGGTTATCAGGTTGAAGGTCTCTTCATGAAGAACTGGGAAGAAGATGACGGCACAGAATATTGCACGGCGATGGATGACCTTGCCGATGCTCAGGCCGTTTGCGACAAAATCGGCATTAAACTGCATACCGCAAACTTTGCCATGGAATATTGGGATCGTGTCTTTGAACATTTCTTGGCGGAATATGCGGCTGGCCGTACACCAAACCCAGATATTTTATGTAATAAAGAAATTAAATTCCGTGCCTTTTTGGATCACGCAGTGAATCTGGGTGCAGACTTTATTGCCACAGGTCACTACTGCCGTCGTGGTGAAACCATGACCAACTCACGTGGTGAAGAATATGCACCTTTATTGCGTGGTGTGGACAATAACAAAGACCAGACTTATTTCCTGCATGCTGTCCATGGTCGTGAAATTAACAAGACCCTGTTCCCTGTCGGTGAAATTGAAAAGCCACAAGTCCGTAAAATTGCAGAAGAATTAGATCTGGTTACTGCCAAGAAAAAAGACTCGACTGGCATCTGTTTTATTGGTGAACGTCGTTTTAATGACTTCTTAAAGCAATATTTACCCGCTCAACCCGGAAAAATCGTGCTGGAAGACGGTAAAGAGGTTGGTGATCATCACGGCTTAATGTACTATACGCTCGGTCAACGCGGTGGTATTGGTATTGGCGGTATGAAAGGCGTTGCTGAAGGTGCTTGGTTCGTATTGCATAAAGATATCGAAGGCAATCGTCTGGTGGTCGGTCAAGGCCATGAACACCCACTCATGCAAAGCACTATGCTCTGGTCTGAAGCGATTGACTGGGTCGCAGGTGAGCAGGATATTCCTGAAACAGGTTTCCGTTGTACGGCCAAAACCCGTTACCGTCAGACTGATCAAGCATGTACTGTGTATCAAGATTCAGAATCACCGAATGGTGTTCGTGTTGAGTTTGATGAACCTCAACGTGCAGTGACCCCAGGTCAAAGCGTGGTGTTCTATTCAGGTGAAGTTTGTTTAGGAGGTGGTGTGATTCATCATACCAATGCACCTAAACCTGATTTTATAAAAGGATGAATTCGGCATGACGGAGTTACCATTTCAACCAGCCACAACGTTGAATACTCGTCAAAATCGTGCTTTGGCATTAGCGGGTGTGTTTCAGGCCACCCAGCTAACCCATATGACAGCATTGACGGGGCAGCAAAGCATTGGTGAAAGTGGTAACTTTTATTTTGAACAGTTAATTAGAGCCAGTCTTAATATCCGTCCCGGCAGCAATCAGAATGCCCAGACGCTCGACTTTTTTAATCAACTGGCCGATATTTCCTTAGGTTTAAAAACATTAGAAAGCAGCATTATTCAACCCTTCAATACTTCTCCAAAATCCAGAATTCCAAAACTTTCCAGCACCAAACTTCCCATGAGCTATGCAATGGCACTTCTTCAATTAGAAAAGAAGGTCTATAGCAACCCCAAATTTGTTGAAATTATTGAACAGTCTCAACAGAAAATTCTCAGACAGCTCTCCTTCTTCGATAATAATTACCTGCACCCCAGCATCATTGCCAACCTTGCTCAAACCTATGTCGATACGGCCGGACAGATTAATCCGCGTATTATGGTACGTGGCAATGCCGAAGCCTTTAAAGATGCCGGACACACCAACCGCATTCGTGCGTCCTTATTTACCGGTTTGCAAATGGCGCATCTGTGGCGTCAGCTCGGTGGCAGCTCTTGGGGTATGGTATTTGGCAAGCGCAAGTTGCTACAAGATATTCAGAATCTAGCGCGTTTACAGTTTCAGGTGGTTTAACTGATGCTGCACGTGTTTCGTTTTACGTTTAATTCCAAAATCTAAGGAATCGATATGAACGCTTTAACTGCACTTTCTCCATTAGATGGACGTTACGCGAGCAAATGTGATGCTCTACGTCCTTTTCTTTCTGAGTTTGGTTTAATCCATGCTCGTGTGACTGTTGAAGTGCGTTGGTTACAAGCGCTTGCAAACCACCCGGAAATTACTGAAGTACCGGCGTTTTCAGGCGAAACTAATGCAGCGCTTGATGCGATTGTGAGCGATTTTTCTGAAAATGATGCTAATCGCATCAAAGAGATCGAACGCACCACCAACCACGACGTTAAAGCGGTTGAATATTTCCTGAAAGAAAAAATCGCCAATATCGATGAACTTAAAAATGCCGGTGAATTTATTCACTTTGCATGTACATCTGAAGATATTAACAACCTGTCGCATGCCTTGATGCTGAAAAGCGGTCGTGATGTACTGGTTGCATCTATGCAGCAAATCATTGATTCAATCGTTGCGCTTTCTGAGAAGCATGCAGACCAGCCAATGTTGTCTCGTACTCATGGCCAAACTGCAAGCCCGACGACTTTGGGTAAAGAAATGGCGAACGTGGCTTACCGCCTTGCACGTCAAATCAAACAGTTCAAAAATGTTGAGCTACTGGGCAAAATCAATGGTGCAGTAGGTAACTACAATGCGCACTACTCTGCTTACCCAGACATCAACTGGCCTGCGCATTCACAAGCATTTGTAGAGTCTTTGGGTCTAGATTTTAACCCGTACACTACTCAGATCGAGCCACACGATTACATGGCAGAACTGTTTGATGCGCTGCGTCGTTTCAACACTATTCTGATCGATTTTAACCGTGACGTTTGGGGCTATATCTCTCTTGGTTTCTTCAAGCAAAAACTGAAAGAAGGTGAAGTCGGTTCTTCAACCATGCCGCATAAAGTTAACCCGATCGACTTCGAAAACTCTGAAGGTAACTTGGGTATTGCAAACGCGGTACTTGCCCACTTAGGTGAAAAATTGCCAATTTCTCGCTGGCAGCGTGACCTTACTGACTCGACTGTACTTCGCAACATGGGTGTTGGTTTTGCGCAAAGCTTAATTGCTTTTGAAGCTTGCTCTAAAGGTGTTGGCAAACTTGAGTTGAACGCTGCGCGTATCAATGAAGACTTGGACAATGCGCAAGAAGTATTGGCTGAACCAATTCAAACTGTAATGCGTCGTTACAACGTTGAAAAACCATACGAAAAACTAAAAGCCCTGACTCGTGGTCAAGCCATGACTCGCGACATGATGGTTGATTTCGTAAACGGTAACGAGTTAGAAGCTGTTCCTGCTGCTGACCGTGCGCGTTTAGCAGAAATGACCCCTGCATCTTATACAGGTAATGCAGCTGAACAGGCCAAACAAGTGGCTGAGCTGATTGCTAAAATCTAATTTGCAATAAGACGAAAAGGCGAAGCTCAGGCTTCGCCTTTTTATTTATAATGTGTTTTATTCTAAAAAAGATATTTCATAATAACGACATGATTGAGCATCGACTTTCTGCCAAACATTACGCGAGCCTGGGTATTTTAATTCTGGCGATTTTGCTTGCCAGTATTCGTCCTTTAGAACTGGAAGCTTATCTTTTGCATCAGGCAGGCACAGTTTTCATGATCATCATGCTGCTCATCTGCCTGTATAAAATCGGGCTGAATTTTTTAAGTTTTAATTTATATATTCTTTTTCTGATTGTTCATGTGATTGCTGCGCATTATCTGTATTCTTATGTGCCTTATAACCAATGGATCGAACAGATTTTTGGCTTTAATCTGAATGAAGCGATGCACTGGTCACGCAATATGTTTGACCGTTTTGTCCATCTGGCCTACGGATTATTACTTTATCCAATTTTCTATCGCCTGTTTCAGGTCTGGTTGCCGCAGCAAAGACCTGTGGTCATTTTCCTGCTGGTGATTCAGTTTGTGGTGGCCAGTAGCATGCTCTATGAATGGCTGGAATGGCTGATTGCCATTGGTTTATCTCCTGAGGAAGCTGAAAACTATAATGGACAACAAGGTGATATGTGGGATGCGCACAAAGACATCTTGCTTGCTACGATTGGCGCGGCGATAACAGGCGGTCTGCAGTTGATACCGAAAAATCAAAAAAACTCACCGAAGTGAGCTTTTAAAATCAGAAACTAATAGCTGAATTAAAGTTTTGGATCACGCATTTAATTACATTCATTTTTTTCAATTATGAATGCGGGCAATATCGCATCCAATCATCTTTCATTTTTTGCAGTTCATTACCCGTCAACATCTCACTGTAATAAATGAAATAGGTTGTATCAGGATATTCAATCTCATGACGGAACATCATGCCACGTAGTGATACAGATAACTCCTCAGGAAAATCATCCTCTAAATAAAGTTCTTCAAATTCATAATTAAAGTAACAATTTTGCGTTGCAAGATATGCTTCAGCTATAGCCATGTTTCTGCTCTAACAATAAAATATGCTTTATTTTATCTGATTAGTTTCAGTGATGGTTTACATTTCATTCGGTTCAACCCATTGAATAAACTTAGATTCTGACAAATGTGGATATTTGAATTTATCTAGATATTCAAAGCAGGCCTTTTGGCCTTGAGGAATTTTATCCAGATGCTTATCGAAGAATAAATGCCGACTATATTGAGCGCCATCAAAGCGAATACTCACACGTTCAAATTCGTTACCACCTCGAACTTTATGCATCTGATAAAACTGCACAACACCACATTCCTTCGATGGAATAACAGGTGGATCATTGGGCTTTAGAAAGCTATACAGCAGAAAGATACAAACGCCGGGTAGAAAACTCAGCCAAAACAAAACCTTCTTAGAATCATCCTGAGTTAATTTTGCTTCAGAATAAAGCATACATAACATCGGAATAAATACGATACTAAAAAACCCAAGCAACAAAATAAACGTGAGCATATGAGCCTAGACTCAATCAAAGTGCTTCACTTATATCATAATAGTATGATTTCAAAAAAAAAGCCCACCGCAGTGAGCTTTAAAATTCATTCAAGATCAACTGAATTAAAGTTTTGGATCACGCATTTGCACCAAATTTGCATTGGCTTTACTTAAGCTTTCCATAACTTTATTCATGACAGTAGGTACCAGTGAATCAGCAATTTGTGCGGCTTGCAGACCCAGCTTTTCGCCCAAAGTTGGTTTCTTGCGGGTCTGGATGGAATAGATATCATGTTGGGGCAACAAGTTGAGCAGATATTCGTCTGAGGTTTGCAGTTTATCCACCAGATTTAGATCCAGCGCATCCCGGCCATACCAATGCTCACCAGTGGCCACTTTTTCAATATTCAGCTGCGGGCGATACTTCTCAACAAAATGTTTGAATAAAGCATGGGTTTGCTGTAATTCTTCTTCAAACTTGGCCTTGCCCTCTTCGGTATTTTCACCAAACATAGTCACGGTACGTTTGTACTGTCCTGCGGTATAGAGTTCAAAGTCGATTTTATTGTCTTTCAGCAGGCGGTTAAAGTTGGGGACTTGAGCAACCACACCAATTGAACCGACAATCGCGAATGGTGCAGAAATAATTTCATTGGCGATACACGCCATCATATAACCGCCACTAGCCGCCACTTTATCGACACAGATGGTCAAATGAAAACCTGCCTCACGTAACCGCACCAGTTGAGCTGCTGCAAGTCCATAACCATGTACCATGCCCCCCGGACTTTCCAGACGCACTACAACGCGGTCACGACCTGCTTTGGCTGTGGCCAGAATCAAGGTGATTTCTTCACGTAAGCCTTCTACCGCAGAAGCCGCCATATCACCTTTAAAATCGAGCACATAGATTTTTTGATTGGTTTTCTTACGTGCACGCGCTTCTTTTGACAGTTGTTGCGATAACTGTAAAAGTTCCAGTTTAGACCCAGTAGTTTGCGCTATTTTTTTTCGTTGTTCATTGATGCGCGCATTGAGATGACTAATACGGATTTCAGCGGACAGTTTCGGAGTATGAAATAACATAAAAAATCTATTCTCTATTTAATTCGGATTTATCCCTTTAGATTAGGTCAATTTCGGTTTTTTTCAACTTTATTTCGAGAATTATTACGATTATCACCATCTATTTCACCTATAAAAAAGAGCCTTACGGCTCTTTTTTTATATATCGGATTAACCAAAACGCCCGGTAATATAGGCTTCAGTCAACTGATGATCTGGCTGGGTAAAGACTTTCTCGGTCGAGTTGACTTCAATCAGATCACCCAAATGGAAATACGCAGTACGATCCGATACACGTGCTGCCTGTTGCATGGAGTGAGTTACAATCGCAATCGTGTATTGGGTAGAAAGCTCAGAAATCAGCTCTTCTACTTTAGCGGTTGCAATGGGATCAAGTGCTGAACATGGTTCATCCATCAGGATCACTTCCGGGCTGACTGCAATGGTACGCGCGATACACAGACGTTGCTGCTGACCACCCGATAAACCTGTACCCGGCTGGTTCAAACGGTCTTTGACTTCTTCCCACAAACCGGCTTTACGCAAGCTACCTTCTACAATTTCTTCAAGATCGTATTTGTCACGTGCCAAA
>DDAT01000033.1:23879-101520 GCA_002332985.1 Acinetobacter lwoffii
TTTGTCACGTGCCAAACCATGCAGTTTTGGGCCATAGGAGACATTATCGAAGATTGATTTCGGAAATGGGTTTGGCTTCTGGAACACCATACCAACCTGTGCACGTAGCAAGACCACATCTAGGTTTGGATCATAAATATCCTGATTGTCCAGCATGACTTTACCGGTCACACGGCAGCTATCAATGGTATCGTTCATGCGGTTTAAGGTACGCAGAAAGGTCGATTTACCACAGCCTGATGGCCCAATAAAAGCAATCACTTCATTTTCATAAATGTTCAGGTCAATGCCTTTAATCGCTTCCGCTTCACCATAGTACACATGCACATCAGAAGTACTAAGTTTCACATTCGTCGACTTCGCATCTTTTTTGCTGCTGCTTTGCGTATCGAACTGGGAAACAAACGGAGTTGCTGGCTTTTGTGTCGCCTCATCCGAGGTGAATTGTGTCTGTTGTGGATTCACGATTTGATCCTTTTTTAAGGAATTTTGAATAACAGTTGTGTTCATGATTCTGCCCCTATTACCAACGGACTTCAAATTTCTTACGTAACCAGATGGCCAGGCTGTTCAAGCTGATCATCATGGCCAGAAGTACAATAATTGCTGCTGCGGTACGCCCTTCAAAGAAGTTACGCAATTCATTGCCTTGCCATAAGAAAATCTGTACAGGTAAAGCCGTTGACTGATCAAATGGTGTGGCGGGAACGCTGGCAACAAAAGCACTCATCCCGATTAATAACAATGGTGCGGTTTCACCTAAAGCTTGTGCAACCCCGATAATTGCGCCTGTCAAAATACCCGGTAAAGCCAAAGGCAAGACGTGATGGAATACTGTCTGGATGCGAGAAGCACCGAGGCCCAAAGCTGCCTGACGAATCGAAGGTGGAACCGCTTTAAGTGATGCGCGTGTGGTGATGATCACAGTCGGTAAGGTCATCAGACTCAGCACCAGACCACCCACCAATGGTGCTGAGAGTGGCAAATGCATCCAGCCAATGAAGATCGCTGCACCCAATAGACCGAAGACAATTGAGGGAACGGCTGCCAGGTTGTTAATATTGACTTCGACCACATCGGTAATCCAGTTCTTCGGTGCAAACTCTTCCAGATAGATCGCAGATGCTACCCCGATTGGAATCGAGATAAAGAGCACGATCATCATCATAAACAGTGAGCCCATGAAAGCGCCTGCCAGACCAGAAGTTGCCGGTGAACTGCGTGAGTCAGGACTGGTGAAAATATTAGTATTGAAACTGTTTTCAATCACACCTGAGGCTTTCATCTCGTCCGCCACCTGACGGATTTCTGGACTGAGCTGCTGCTGTTCATCAGGAAGATCACGGTCAATATTTCCCGCTAGCCAGACATCAACATTGGCATCTGCCAGAATTTTCACGTCTTTACTTTGGCCGACCAGACTCGGATCATTCATGACCATATCGCGTAAACGGTACGCCTCAGAACTAGTATACAAATAACCCAGTTCATCACGCTGGCTTTCCAGCTTACTGTCTTTAGCAATCATGCCGTTGATGATCAGCGCATCCCAATCCACCATACCGACATCCATTTGCCAAGCAACCATACGCTCTTCAAACTGCGCCGGAGATTCTCCTGCAGCTGGCTTCGGTTTTGGACCAATATCCACAATGGCTGGATCGAAATGAATCGGCAAACTCATGCTGCTTTGCCAGAATGCAGGCAAACCTTTGGATAAAATACTCCCGAACAGCAATACCACAAAGAACAGACCTGCCAGTACCGCAGAGAAACCAAATAAACGAAAGGTTTTTTCTTTACGATGACGTCGTGCCAAAGAGCTTTGAATGGTCTTCTTACGCTTTTCACGCAGCTCGGCGGCGATGGATGGATCAATACGCTGATCCACAGGCGTTGTATTTGAAGTACTCATTAGTCGTATTGCTCACGATATTTACGCACGATGATCAGTGCAACAATGTTCAAACCTAAGGTAATGACGAATAGCGTCAGTCCTAGTGCAAAGGCCACCAGTGCTTGTGGACTAGCAAAATCAGTATCGCCAGTTAGCTGATTCACGATGGTAATCGTGACCGTGGATACTGCTTCAAGCGGATTGGCATGCAACTGCGGGCTGTTCCCGGCTGCAAGAACCACTATCATGGTTTCACCAATTGCACGTGACGCCGCCAACAGGAACGCACCGATAATACCCGGTAGAGCCGCGGGTAAAACCACCTGACGGATCGTTTCAGATTTGGTCGCGCCCAAGCCCAAAGAACCATCACGTAAGGCACGCGGCACCTGAGTGATGATGTCGTCTGACAGAGAAGATACAAATGGAATGATCATGATGCCCATCACCAGACCGGCAGTCAGCGCACTGGTCGCATTAATTTCGAGTCCGACCAGGGCACCCATGCTTTTCAGGAATGGACCGATGATCATCAAGGCAAAGACACCATAGACAATCGTAGGAATACCCGCCAACACTTCAATTGTAGGTTTTGCCCAAGAGCGGAATCGCGGTGAAGCGTATTCTGCCAGATAGATCGCAATCATCAGGCCAACCGGAACTGCAACTAAAAGTGCGATCCCGCTGACCATGAGCGTGCCCCATAACAGTGGCAATAAACCATAACTGCCTTCAGCACTGCCAGAGGTACTAAATCCCGGGTTCCATTGGGTACCAAAGAAGAAATCCAGTGGGCTGACGAAGCTGAAGAAACGCATTGCCTCGCCAAACATCGACATCACAATCCCGAGAGTGGTCAGAATCGCCACACCTGAACACAATGCCAGGCCGATATTCATCATTTTTTCGACTTGGTTACGTGCACGGAATTCCTGGCTAATATGTTTCTTGGCCCAGACCAGACCGGCCAGCGCAGCCGAAATCACGACTGCCAATTTGGCAAAGGTACCAATGGTCGAGAATTTAGCCAACTGTTCTGCTGCTGCAACTTCATAGGCTGCAGGTGTATCACTGACCCCGAAACCTGAGGCAAGTGCCTGAACGCGATCAATCACAACACTCAGACTTGCCGGATCCAGACTAGCAGAAACATTTTCTGGCAAATGGTTGAGTACCACTTGCTCCAGAAAAGTGGGTTCCACCATGTTCCAAACAATCAAAATTAAAAACGCAGGGATACCACACCATAGTGCAACCAGGGCACCATAATATCCGGGACGCGAGTGTAAGTTTGCAGAATTGCTTCCCTTACCTGCTAAGCTACGGCTTTTACTTAATCCGATTTGATAGGCTATGGCCATGATGGCCAATAACACACCTATAAGTAGCAGATTCATGTATTCTCCACTGTTTTTTCAATTTTCATGGTTTGAAAAAACTTGTTTATCGCAAAAAGCCGATGGTAGGTTGACCCTACCACCAGCATTTTCAAAATCATTTATTACTTCACTACAACCGCTTTACCAGCCTTGAAATTTGCCAGGACTGCTGCACGTTCTTTATCAGACATTGAAATCAGACCTGCTTTTTCCAGCTTAGAGCCTTTGCCAGATACTTTCTTGTTCAGGAAATATTCTGTGAACTGCGGTAAGCCCTTGATTGATTTCAAGTGCTCACCTTTTACGTAGAAGAACAATGGGCGCGATACCGGATAAGCACCATTCAAGATGGTCTTTTCAGAAGGTGCTACATTATTCACCGTAGCAACACGTAGACGGTCACGGTTCTGGTCATAGAAACCTAGGCCAAACACACCTACAGCACTTGGAGAAGTCTTCAAACGTGCCAATGTTTCGGTATAGTCACCGGCAATCTCAACCACACGGCCATCTTTACGGAATGTCGTACAGGCTTTTTTCTTAGCATCTTTGTCTAGAGACTTAATTGCAGCGTACGTTTCACAACCTGCATCCACCATTTTCTCCTGGAAGACTTCGCGCGTACCATGATTCGACGCAGGAATTACCAGGGTGATAGGTTCATTCGGAAGTGCTTTGTCAATTTGGTTCCAACGCGTGTACGGGTTAGCGACCATTTTTCCATTTGATGGAAGTTGTGCAGCAAGTGCAGCGAAGACATGTTGTGGACGCAGTTTATAAGCCGCTTTGTTTGCATTCGATGCAAACACAATACCGTCATAACCGATTTTGATTTCTAGGACTTGGTTAACGCCATTCTTTTTACATTCTGCCAGCTCTGTACTCTTGATTTGACGAGAAGAGTTTGCGATATCAATCGTGTTATCACCCACGCCATTACAGAACTGCTTTAAACCACCTGAAGAACCGCCAGAACCGACAACTGGTGTTTTAAACTGTGGAAAAGTATTACCGAATTCTTCTGCCACGATACTGGCATATGGAAGTACAGTTGAAGAACCTGCAATTTGAATGGTGTCACGTGCTGCGTGTGCAGTCGTTACAGCAGTTGCCCCGGTTACTGCTAATGCTAAAGCTATATTTGTAAAGCGCATTCTAGTATCTCTCTCATTTATGCAAATTTGGAGTACACCACTTTTTATTCAGTTTTGTACTTCTTTCGATACCTGCATTTTGATTTTAGAATATGACAGATAAGTTACAGCTTTATTACGATTTAGTGATTTTTCATCTAGCGGTTTTTTCTTGATTAAATTTTTATGGATTTCAATGATTAAGTTCTTTTTGTCATTCACTTCATTAAAAAATTTTAGACCAATGACATGTAACAATTTTTATAAACCTGAACTCAGGATAAATCTTGCTCCCCAGTTTTACATAAGCCTATGACAAATAAATAACAGGCTAAACAGGATTCAAATCTTCGGTGTTTTTGTGGTGAATTTCGATCTGGGAAATGACCTTTTTGTTTTTTAAGCTCACAAAAAAAAGGAGATCTTTCGATCTCCTTTTTATTTAAATACAGAATTTCAATCTAACTACATACAAAAATATTATGCATCTATCAGAACCTGTGGAATACGATATTTAATCAGGAATACGCAGCAAAGAGCGAATACTAAAGGTACGCCGAGCGCATAAAAATAACCTGAAACACCATATTGCGTGAGTACAATTCCGCCAATGGCTGATCCTACAATTGCACCCATACGTCCCATTCCAATTGCCCATCCTGTTGCAGTTGCACGAACTTGAGTTGGATATGCAGCGACCACCAGGTAATTCAAAGCCAATTGCTGACCACCAATTCCAAATCCTGCCAATGCAATCAAAGCGAAGATATAGCCCCACTGATTACTTTCAATAAATAAACCTAAACCAGCGACGATCACCAATCCTGTAATTAGCATAAAAGTGAGAATTTTAGCTGTATTTACTTTAGGTAGCCAATAAGCTAATGGCAAAGCAAATAAGATAAAGGCAGCATTTACTGTAACCGATGCGTAAGGCGCATTTTCCGGTGCCAATCCTGCCTGTTTCAATACAGTCGGCAACCACGATAACAACATAAACCACGCAATCCAGTTAAAGAAATAAGTACCCCATACGCCAATGGTAGTACGAGCCAAATTATTTTGAAACAAGATCGCTAACTTGGCTTTTTGTTGTTGTGTATTATTTGGCTGAAGTAGGTCTTTAGTTCTAATCTCGCCAATTCCCGGAGAAATTTTATTGAGAATTTTTTGAATTGATCTCAAAGAGGAACTTTTATTGTTTTGCGCTAAATATTCCAAAGATTCAGGCAACAAGAAATACATGACAAACAATAATAGCAGCGGGAATCCACCGCCAATCAAATAAATCCCTTGCCAACCTAGCACTGGCAAAATCTTGGCAGCCAGTAAACCACCTAACATCGCTCCTGCTGGCAAGGCTAACAACACGCCTGTGGTAACTGTGCCTTTGAAACGTTGCGGAGAATATTCAGCAGCCAATGCAAGCAACACAGGTGTCGCCCCGCCCATCCCTAATCCGGCAATAAATCTCAATACTAATATTTGATCAACATTCGTCGCATACGCAATAAATATAGTGGCTAGAGAAAAAATGGCCGTACAGATAATTAATGTTTTTCGACGTCCTAATTTATCCCCTACCAGTCCTAAGAGCATTGCACCTATCGTCATTCCTACGATACCTGCAGTTAAAATCGGTGCTAATGCGCCTGTTTCTAAATCAAAGTGTACTAGCAGGGCTGGTGCGGTAAATGCAACAGCTTGGGTATCAAAACCATCAAATAATGCGATCAGAAAACAAAGTGCAATGACCATCCACTGATATTTAGAAATTCCTTGATCAATCACTGTTTTGATGAGTGATTTTTCTTGTATATTTTGCTCCATATTCCCGAGTTTTCCATTTTATTTTGAATAGCTTATAATTTTGAAAAACACGCAGCAAAGACTTAAAAGGTATATTTATATATTGGAGCTAGTTTGATCCTGGCATCTAAAACCGAAATTTAATTATAAAAAAAGGAGATCATTTCGATCTCCTTTTTTCACACCACCATCACTTATGCAATGGGTGGCGTATAAGTACCGTCAGCGATTGAATCTTTGATACGATCCGCTTCTGCAAGCACTAGCGCCAGCAAGTTCTTCACGTTATCAAGTGTTGCAACTGGGCTTAAAGTGGTCATTTTCAGAGACTGAACCTGACCAACTTTCGTTACACCAATATTCGCTTCACCACGTGCAAACAGTTCGTCTGCTACGTTTTGGTTAAGCGTATCGAGTAATTCAACCGGATAACCCGCTGGAACCACACGGAACAGTACAGAGGCAAATTGAGGCTCAAGCAGAAGCTCTAAACCGTCAGTTGCTTTAATGTAGTCTGCCACATCACGTGTTAAGCCTACACCATGATCGATCATCGAACCATAAAGCTCTTCACCTAATGCTTCTACAGTCATCCACAATTTCAATGCATCAAAACGACGCGTCGTTTGTAGTGACTTCGATACCAGGTTAGGAACGCCATGCTCTTCATCATAAGCGGAGTTCAGATACTCTGCTTCATAATGCATGAAACGGTAATTCGCTTCATCTTTCAGCAGGAACGCGCCACAAGAAATGGTTTGGAAATAATGCTTATGGAAATCAAGCGTGATCGAATCCGACAGCTCAATCCCGTCCAGCATAGAACGATAGTCATTGGATAGAATCAGTGCACCACCCCATGCCGCATCGATGTGCATCCACGCGCCATATTTATTGGTGATTTCACGAATTGCTTTCAATGGATCAATCGCGCCAGCATCCGTTGTACCCGCAGTCGCTACCACACATGCCACTATCTTGCCTTCAGACTGAAGGTGCGTCATGGTTTTTTCCAGCGCGTCTACGTCCATCTGTGCATTTTCATTCACAGGAACAGTGACCACTGACTGGAAGCCCATGCCCATCATCGCCATGTTCTTTTGCACAGAGAAATGTGCATTTTCAGAACAGATGACTTTGACATTATGCATCGCATCCGCAGGAATACCATCGCGCTGAACCGACCACGGATTACCGTTTTCGTCTTTCCAGTTTTTCGCAATGCAAGCATCACGCGCCAGCAATACGCCCATCAAGTTAGACTGTGTCCCACCAGAAGTGAATACACCGGCCTGACCTGCACCATAGCCCACTTTTTGACGTAACCAGTCAATCAGCTGAACTTCCATCAACGAACCGGCCGGGCTTTGATCCCATGAGTCCATTGACTGGTTGGTTGCGTTAATCAGCACTTCCGCGATCTGACTGGTCACCATTGTTGGACAGTGAAGATGCGCAAGTGAATGTGGATGATGTACTTTTAAGCTCTTGTTGAGGAATAGCTCAACCATACGCTCAAGAGATTTTTCTACACCCAAACCTTCTTTTGAAGGATTAAATGCAATCGCACTGCGTAGCTCGTTAATGCTGCCGCCAGTGTACATTTTGTCGTTTTGCAACCATGCCGCAACCGCTTTGGTCGCTTGGTCCATGCCAGCCTGATAGTCAGCAATGGATGCAGCATCATTGCAGAGTAACGCTTTACGATGTTCTGCGAAATCTACCATGAATTATGCGCCTCGAACTGCAACTAGTGCTTCAGCAACCGATTTTTTGAAACGAGCAATCACTTCAACACATTCGTCTTGAGTAATGATCAACGGGCAAAGTAAACGAATCACTGTACCGTTACGACCACCTTTCTCAAGCAATAATTTATTGTTGAAACAAGCGGTTTGGATCGCTGCAGCCAACTGACCATCAGCAGGTAAAGAACCCATATGATCCGCATCTTTGCGCTCATCTACGATTTCAACGCCGATCATCAGACCACGGCCACGCACGTTACCGATACACGGGAATTCAGTAGCCAGTTTTTTAAGTTCAGCTTGCAGGAAATCACCACGCTCTTGTGCATTTTGAGCCAGGTTCTGTTCTTTAATGGTATTGATCGTTGCAAGACCTGTACCCATCGCCAATTGGTTACCACGGAAAGTACCGGTATGACCTGCTGGCTGCCAAGCATCAAACTTACGTTTAATACCAAGTACGGCAAGCGGTAAGCTACCACCTACGGCTTTAGACATCACTACAACATCAGGTTCGATACCTGCGTGTTCGAATGCAAACATTTTGCCTGAACGTGCAAAACCAGCCTGAACTTCATCAAGAATCAACACGATATTGTGTTTTTCAGTCACTTCGCGGATTTTTTGCAACCATTTTACTGGCGCAGTCACCACACCGCCTTCACCTTGAATCGCTTCAAGAATCACAGCTGCAGGTTTGGTCACGCCGCTTTCTACATCTTCAATGAAGTTTTCAAAGTAGTAAGTCAGGGCATCAACACCGGCTTCACCACCAAGACCCAATGGACAACGGTATTCATGCGGATACGGCATGAACTGTACACCCGGCATCAAACCGTTCACTGCATTTTTCGCAGACAGGTTACCTGTCATTGCCAATGCACCGTGAGTCATACCATGGTAGCCACCAGAAAAGCTGATCACTGAGCTACGACCGGTAAAGGTTTTTGCCAGTTTAATCGCGGCTTCAGTTGCATCTGCACCGGATGGACCACAGAACTGCAAGCAGTACTCTTCTTGACCACCTGGAAGATAAGAAAGAAGTGCTTCAGTAAAAGCATCTTTTAAAGGAGTAGTAAGATCCAGGGTATGCAATGGTAAACCGCTTGCAATTGTATCCTGGATACTTTGAATGACTGCAGGATGATTATGGCCTAAAGCCAACGTCCCTGCCCCAGCTAAACAATCAAGGTACTCAGTACCTTCAACATCGGTAACCCAGCAACCTTGTGCTTTCGCTATCGCTAACGGTAATTTACGTGGATAACTACGCACATTCGATTCCATCTGACTTTGGCGAGTCAAGTAGTATTCGTTTGTGGAATTGGTGGCAGGGTTTACAGAAGTAACGCTCATATCGAATTACCATCTCTGATATGGGTGAAAGAAATAAGTCTGGTGACGTTTGGTCCTTTGACTCGGCGCTTTATAAAGGTTCTAGCTAGCAGTTTTGTATTCGAATAACTAGGAGGCGGATGATACCGAATTTTTCAGGAAAATAAACAACTTTCAGTCACATTTTGTCCTAATCTTTATCGAAAAAAAACATCATGCTAATCCATCCCCTAAATCATCATCTTACAGTGTGACAGCAGAAAGAAAAGCGTGTTCTTTTATGGTTTTTTGTAGCGCAGGCGGCATTCAGGTAATCAATCTTAAAATTATTCATTAAGTATTTAATTATTAATAATAAATATAAATTAAATAATGAGATAAAATTAAAGAAGATTTAACACTCTTACGACAAATATTTCGTAAAAAGATCACAATTGAGATTTAATATTTTAACAACGGCTTAGATGGCCAATTTTAAGAAAAACAGGACAATTTCATGCGTCTCTTAGCACTTACCAGTTTGATCCTTGCCAGCACCCTCGCCACAGGCGCATTTGCAGCTCCTGCTGAATCTCTGAATTATAATGTTGTTAATCTTTCAGCAGAGGCTAGCCGTGAAATCTCAAATGATGAAATGCATGCTGTGCTTTATATTGAAAAATCCAACAAACAACCAGCTGAACTGGCCACTCAAATTAACCAGCTGATGAATCAAGCAATTGCCACAGCACGCAAATATCCAACTGTGAAAATCGAGACTGGGGCACAAAGTACTTACCCGATTTATGACAATGACAACCGCAAATTAAAAGAATGGCGTGGTCGTGCCCAGATTCGTCTGGAATCAAAAGATTTTAAAGCGACATCTCAATTGATTGCTGAATTACAACAGCACTTCCAGACCCAGTCAATTAATTTCAAGGTATCTGACGAAAAGCGTAAAAAAGTTGAAAGCGAGCTGATGATTGAAGCCACCAAAAACTTCCAGCAACGCGCACAGGCACTCACCCAGACCTGGAACAAACCGAGTTATCAACTGGTGAACTTAAACCTGAATACTAACAATTATTCACCACAGCCACTACCGCGTATGGCTATGATGAAATCTGCATCGGCTGATATGGCGGTTCCTGAGCAGGAAGTTGCGGCGGGTGAATCGCAAATGACGGTCAGTGCGAATGGGGCGATTCAGTTTAAATAAGACTTCATTATATTATTCGCACTTTTAAGAACCACTCTTTTGAGTGGTTTTTTATCATGTGAATATTCTTTAAAAAGCAAGGCTACAAATTCATACAAACTCAGGTAGGAATTGAGGCTTGACCGGTTTAGAGTAACGGACATTTGTTTCAGTCCTCTCTGCTCATGTCCCTTGACCAACTGAACCTTCAGCTGTTTCATATCTTAAATGTACCCGACCAAGCCTCAATCTGGATGATCAACTATGCCTCCCTGATTGCGCATGACCTGGTTTATCTTTTTTTGCTGATTTTTGCTATTGCTTGGTTCCGTGGTAGTTACGAAGTAAAAACAGGGATTATTAAAGCCTTCATCTTTACAGCTATTACATTATTGATGAGTGAAGTATTGTCTGCGGTACTCAATACCCCACGCCCGTTTGTGATGGATGTTGGTCGCACCCTGATTGAACATGCACCGACTGGTTCTTTTCCCAGCAACCATATGAGTATTTTTAGTGGGATTGCCTTCGCCTATTATTTTTCACCGCAGCGAGACTTGGGACGAATTCTAATCTGGACAGCTTGGCTGCTGGCATGGTCGCGTGTTTATGTCGGTGTGCATTTTCCAATTGATATGCTGGGTGCATTCCTGATGGCAATAATAGTAAATTTAGCTGGCTTGCCGCTGTGGTGGAAATATGAGAATCAAATCATAAACTTTATTTTGGGTATTCATTATTGGGTATTTTCGCCTTTAATTCGAATGGGCTGGATCAAATAAATCTAATTAAAATGTCATAAAAAACCCGCTCGAAAGCGGGATTTTTTGAATCTCTAAACTTGAATCTGAATAATTTAGTAAATCGCCATATGATTGCGATGAATCATTTCCAGCGAACGCGCTTCACCTAACACCTGATGCACTTTATCTGATGCCAGACCACGAACGATATCTGCTGAACGCGAACTGAAGTTGACACGACCGACCGCAATCCGGTGACCTTGTGTATCGACACATTCCACCACATCACCGCGTTCGAAATGACCCTCAACCGCTTTCACCCCTACAGGCAATAAGCTGCGATGATTGTCTTTAATGGCTTTCACTGCGCCATCATCAATCACTAAACGACCTGCGGTTTGCAAGTGAGCAGCCAACCATTGCTGATGCGCTGTCATCCGGTCTTTATCAGTCACAAATAAAGTACCTAACAATTCGCCAGACATTAGACGTGATAGAACACCATCACTATCACCACTTGCAATTAAGGTCGGACAGCCCGACTTTGCAGCCAGACGTGCAGCACGAACTTTGGTCAGCATGCCACCACGACCAAATTTACCGCCTCCACCGGCCATATCAAACAGACTTTCATCCATCGCACGTACGGTATGGAACAGTTTGGCATCTGGATTAGACCGTGGGTCTGAGTCAAACATCCCTTCCTGATCCGTTAAGATAATCAGAAGGTCTGCATGAACCTGACCTGCGACCATGGCCGCAAGCGTGTCGTTGTCACCAAAGCGAATTTCGTCAGTCGAAACAGTATCATTTTCATTGATCACCGGAATCACACGCCAGTCAATCAGGTTCTGCAAAGCATCACATGAATTGAGATAACGACGACGATCTGCCAGATCATCATGGGTTAACAATACTTGCGCAGTTCGAATCTGGTGTTTCTCTAGTACGCTTGACCAAGTATGGATCAGACCCATCTGACCGATGGCAGCACAAGCCTGAAGACTGGGTAGATCGGTGGGTCGATTCTCAAGTTTCATTCGCACCATACCTTCAGCCACAGCACCGGAAGACACCAGAATAATCTCGTGTCCTGCATTGTGTAGATCTGCGATTTGTCCCGCCCAATGCGAGATGGCATCTAAATCTAAACCTTGTCCATTTGCTGTGAGTAAAGATGATCCGATTTTAACAACGATTCGTTTACAACCCTTGAGCTGACGCTGCCCATCTACCACTTCTATCATCTTGTCCTCAGACTCTTCTCTCAGAGATTAGCGTACGTAGTACACTTCCACATCACTATCATCATCGCCATCTTCATCATCTTCATCATCGCCCAGAATACCGGCAAGACGTTGCTGACGACGCATCTCACGATACGCTTCTTTTGCAGCGATGGTTTGTTCTCGTGTTTCAGCTTCAAGCTGATCACGGAATGCTTTCATTTCTGCTGCATATTCTGGATCTTCAGTTTCGCGTTCACGTTGCTCTTCGATCTGATCCATCAGGTAGTAAACCACGTCTTTGGTGCCTTCAGCCGTTAAGCCAGAAGTTTCAAAAACCGGCCCTTCCCACTGCAATTCTTCAAGAATATGGGTACACCATTCTTCACGGGTTTCTTCGGCCAACTGATCGACTTTGTTCAGCACCAATACGATCGGCAGTTTTGAAAGCGTTGGGGAGAAGTTTTCTAACTCTTTCATAATTGCTTTGGCATTATGTGCCGGATCTGAGCCATCAATCGGTTGTACGTCAACTATATGCAACAAGATACGGGTACGCGCCAAATGCTTCAGAAAGCGAATCCCGAGACCTGCACCTTCAGATGCACCTTCGATCAGACCTGGAATATCCGCCATCACGAATGAACGGTGACTGTCAGCATCGACCACACCCAGGTTTGGCACCATGGTGGTAAATGGATAATCTGCAACTTTTGGTTTTGCCGCTGATACAGCACGAATGAAGGTTGATTTACCCGCATTTGGCATACCCAGCAAGCCGACATCTGCCAGAACTTTAAGCTCTAGACGGATTTCACGGAATTCGCCTTTTTGACCATGCGTACACTTACGTGGTGAACGGTTGGTCGATGATTTAAAGTGGGTATTACCTAAACCACCATCACCGCCTGCTGCAACTTTCACGCGTTGACCGTCTTCGATCAAGTCGCCAATAATGTCACCAGACTCAACATCTACAATTGTTGTTCCTACCGGAACTTTTAATACGGTATCTTCACCGCCACGACCAGCACAGTTCGCCCCACGGCCATTTTTTGCTCGTTCTGCACGATATTTACGTGTATAACGATAATCAACTAGCGTACTGGTGTCGTCGTCAGCCTGAATATAAATGCTGCCGCCACGACCACCATCACCACCATCTGGACCACCAAATGGCACGAATTTTTCACGGCGAAAACTGGCTACGCCATTGCCACCGTCGCCAGCCTCTACGGTAATGACTGCTTCATCAACAAAGCGCATATTGCCAATCCTCTAAAAACTTTAAAACCCCATATTCTGCCATATTTTAAAGAATTTCTCGAATAGAATTATGCAGCAATCCCATAAATCTTAGTTAGTCGTTTTCTCACCAAGCCTATTTGACCTATCTAAGGCATAGATTTAGAAACAGAATGCTTAAAAGATGGAAAAGAAGTGGTAGGAAATCAAGCGCTTTTGCACTAATACTATCCCCTATTTTGGAAATTCTTTTTGTGAATTTTTTAATGATTTTTAAAATAATTTATAGAGGAGTAAATTTTTCAAAAGCCGTGTTCACAAGAAAATATTCTGATGCGGATACCTTTTAAAATCTGTATTTTATATACACCAAGATAAGTTCAAATTTTGTATTTTCATAAACACTGCATTCCTGCCACTTAATGAAAACTATTTAATAATACTTTGTTTATGCTCTAAAATATCTGGCAGACTTTTTTCAATCCAGCCAATTAAATACATGATTTTTTCAGCCGCTTGTGAGCCAATAATCGTCAATTGATATTCCACTTTTGGCGGCACCACCGGATAAACCGTTCTCAAAATAAAACCATCTTGTTCTAGCATTTTTAAAGTCTGGGAGAGCATTTTTTCACTTACCCCTTCAATGCGTTGTTTCAGTTCACTAAAACGATGCACCCCTTCACTCAGGCAACGCAAAACCAAGACCGACCATTTATTAGCAAGGTGTTCCAATATTTCACGTGATGGACATTCAGTTGATAAAACCTGCCCCAGTAACGGGCTGATTGCATAATTTGTCATAACATTCTCACAATATTTTTATTACTTACTCGTTTTAATATACTTACTCTTTGTAAGTTATCAGATTCATATTTCGCCAGCAAGCAGATTTATCGATTCTTATTAGATTAAAAAGTCTGCTTTAAATAAAAAAATCATAAAAAAAGAGCCTCAAATGAGACTCTTTTTTTGCTAAATACTAATTATGCATTAGTTTCAGCAGGAACTTTTGGATAGCTTACACCGCCCATTTGTTCAGCAATACGCAATACCTGGCAGCTATAACCCACTTCGTTATCATACCAAACATAAGCAGTTAAACGGTTGCCTGAAGTGATCGTTGCTTGCGCGTCGAATACACCTGCAGTGCGTGAACCGATAAAGTCAGAAGATACCACTTCAGTCGAGTTGGTATAACCGATTTGACCTTGCAGGCTAGAACCGATTGAAATCTGACGAATGTATTCATTCACTTCATCACGATCAACGTCTTGACCTAAAGTCAGGTTAAGAATCGCAAGAGATACGTTTGGTGTAGGTACACGTACAGAGTTACCTGTCAATTTACCTTGAAGAGCTGGAAGCGCTTTCGCTACTGCTTTCGCTGCACCAGTTTCAGTAATGACCATGTTCAATGTTGCAGCACGACCACGACGGTCTGCTTTATGGTAGTTATCGATCAAGTTCTGGTCGTTCGTGAACGAGTGAACTGTTTCAACATGACCATTCAACACTGTGTATTTGTCATGCAATACTTTCAGTGTAGGTGTAATCGCGTTAGTCGTACAGCTTGCAGCAGAGATGATCGTATCTTCATCAAGGATGTCCGCTTGGTTTACACCGTAAACCACGTTCTTCATGTCACCTTTACCAGGTGCAGTCAGAATCACACGAGCAGCACCCGGGCATTTAAGGTGTTGAGCAAGGCCTTCAGCGTCACGCCATTTACCCGTGTTGTCGATCACAAGTGCATTGTTGATACCGTATGCAGTGTAATCTACTTCAGAAGGATTAGAAGCATAAATCACTTTGATGAAGTTACCGTTGGCAATGATTGCTTCGTTTTCTTCATCTACAGAAATTGTGCCTGCAAATGGACCGTGAATAGAGTCACGACGTAATAAAGACGCACGTTTTTCCAGGTCACCATCAGATGATTTACGTACAACAATCGCTTTCAGGCTAAGACCACGACCCAGACCTGATTGACCAATCATCAAACGTGCCAGGATACGACCGATACGACCGAAACCATAAAGAACCACATCTTTATGTTCTACAGCAGCAGCATTGCCTTCGATCGATTTAACAGCGTCTGCAACAAATGCATCGATGTCGCCGCCTTTTTCTTTAAATTCAACAGCAAGTTTACCCAGATCAACTTCAGCAGAACCGATATTGTCTACTTTAACCAATGCTTCAAGAATTGGGAAAGTATCAACTACAGAAAGTTCAACGTCCAGTACGCGAGTACGGCGGTGTGCTTTCAAAATCTGAATCACAGAACGGTTAATTAAAGAGCGACCATAAACTGTAGCTACAATATTTTTTTCACGATATAACTGGCCAACAAGGGCAATCATACGTTCCGCAAGTTCTTCACGGTTTTTCCAGCGACCTTGGTGTTCTGCATGGAGGGCAACAATAGTGTCTTTGCTCACAGATACGTCCTCTAATTAATTGTAAATCTAAGCATAAATTTCTAAACCCGACAATTGTAATGGAATTGGCCGCAAGTTTGAATCAAAAGCTCGTTAAGACGGGTAGTTTTTAACGTATATTCACTATAAATTTCAAAAATAGTTGTAATTAGCTGAATGATTTTGCATCCGAAAACTCTAAAGAGCACTATTTTTCAGTACCTGGCACAAATTTGTTAAATGTTGTTTATTCAAACAAATCTAAAGTTCAAAATTTAGCGTCCCACCCTGTTCAGACTGGATTCTACTCCCTGCTGAAAAATTCATGTCCAGACTCATGGAGGCATTGAAGTTTTCTACATCAAAATCATCATAAGTTTCGGGCAAATGAATGAGCAAAGGTAAACGGGTCAGGCCATTATCCCCAGAGGGAAAAGCATAGTGGCGATCAACCTGCTGTAAATGCTGCAAACTTTCAAATTCCAGAAATACACTACAGTTTTCATGTGTTCTTGGCACCTGAATAATTTCCAGAAACATACTACGCTTTAACTGCTGCAATTGATTGAGCGCGGTATCAATCGCCTCATCGAAATTATTTTTACGCCACAACTTTTTAAATACGGATTTTTTCTCTTCATCCACTTTTTGCCGCTGCAGTGTATTAATATATTTTTTCAGATCCCGGTATTGCTGTACATTTTCAGAAATCGTATTTTGAATATCCAGAACAGCCTGCTGTGAACGCTGATGCATGACCTGCCATTCATTGCGGTAGGTAGGAATAAAGGTTTCCGCTTTACGCTTTTCCAGTAAACGGATAAAAGCCAGCAATTTATATTCAAAATTCTGGATGTACTGATTAAACATAAAACCCGGCTGGGATTTGAAATCGCGGTAATAGGCCAGAATTTCTGTAAATATTTTATGGACATGCAGATACAGATAATCAAACTCTTCAATATGCGATAAATGATCACGAATGGCATCCCGCATCGGCAAAAGCAATTCTCGCGTCATAATTTCTTCAAACTGCTTCAGGTGGCGTTGTGCCACCACATCGGCATTTTTCTCTACCACTTGAATGGGCTCAACCAGTAAAGGCAATAACTTCAGCTCGGACACCTGTTCCAGCGTATGCACAATGTCGATTACATCCAAATGAATCTGGCTCTGTAAAGTCACCATCCGCTGCATCTGCGACTTCAGGGTTTCCACTACTTCTTCATTCATGTCATCCTGCAAGTCCAGAACCAGGATATTCAGATAAACCTGATCTTCTAGTGCACCTTTCTCTTCAATCAGGAAACGGCGAATCGAATACGGGTTTTGCTGCACATCCATCACCGGCGCAACGATAAATAGAAATTGCGAGGTACGGACAATATCAAAATGACGAATCTGCTGTTCTTTAATCAGGAAATAACGGAAAAGTGGATGCGTCATTTCCGCCGTCTGTTTTTTTAATAGCGGCTTATACCAATAACTCAACAATTGCTGCTTGATAAAAACTTCAATAATGAAGCATTTGATTTGCTGTTCGGTAAGCTGACGCACTCCTTCAACCGGCTGTAAGCGGAGACCACGAATAATCTCAGCAGCATTTAATAAAAATGTACGACGCAGTTCCAGTTTTTCACGCTGCATCTGAAAGTTTTCATTGACATCAATTTTATCAATTTGTTCCAGGACGTTTTCTAGATAGTCTGCGATTTGCAAACTATCATTCAAACCTTGCAAACTTTTTAGTGACAACCCAAAGGTGCTGGCATAGTAACGCATCTGGTCATTGAGAAATTTTTGGCTAAGACGTTCTACCGAATGGTGAGCCTGATAGCGGTATTGATCCATTTCCCGATCCCAAAGAATTTTCTTGGGCTTTAAAATCTGAAAATCAATACTTTCTTTTAATTCTGGTGAAACTTCTGCCAGAACAGTACGAAGCTCTCGCTCCCAATTTAAATCCAGACTTGGTTCCAGTTGTGATAAACGTGCACGTAACTGATATGGAATCGCAATCTGTGACATGTTTATCCCCTTAAAATATAGACAACATTCTTTTAAACAAAATGGTAGACGATTTTGAAAATAATCAGGTCAATATTGTCTGACGAATATAATGCTTATGCAAACCACATTATTCATTATTTTTTCTGATTTTCTCTAGCTGTTCGGCTTTATTTGCCAGTTCATATTTCTTCAACTGCTGGTGTTTTAAATGCAATATTCCTTCCACAACCAGTAATAAAACAGCCAACCAGATTGGAATATAGGTCAACCACTCACCTGATTCCACGCGCTCGCCCAATGCCATCGAGGCAAAAGCGAGTAGTACCGGTTCCAGATAACTTAATAACCCAAAGATGACAAAGGGCAAATATCGGCTGGCCAAAATATAGCTACCTAAACCGAGCGCACTTAAAAAGCCCAATCCAAGAACTGCCAGGATCAAATGAGAATGACTCAACATAAGCGACATAGAATCGCTATAGATAAAGCCCAAATAAAATGCCACAGGCAAAATCAGAAATAGATCCCACCAGAATCCACCAAGATGATCGGTCGCGAATTTACGCCGCATAAAGAAATAAAGTGGATAAGCTAAAGCGACATAGACCGTTTCCCATGCGATTGAACCGATCCGCCAGATTTCATGCCCTACCCCCAACATTGCCAGAGCAACGGCGACCATCTGGAAAGATGACAATTTTTCTTTGTAAAGCGCACAACCGACCAGCACCATCACCAGAGGCAGGAGAAAATAACCGAGCGAGACTTCGAGGCCACGGCCATTGATAGGTCCCCATAGAAATAACCACAATTGCGTGGTACACAACAGTGAACTGATCAGCAACCAGATCAAGAATGAAGGCTGTTGCAACACCCGCTTAAAGATATTGCTAATATGTTTCAGATCACCCGACCACCACATAAAGGCTGTGAGGAATGGTAAAGTCGCCAGCATACGCCAAGCAAAAGTCTGTTCACTATCTAAAGGCTGTAAAAAAGGCGTAAATACATACAGCACTCCAAAAACCACAGAGGCCAAGACAGATAACGCGATGCCTTTATACATAGTTAAACTCTACTTTCATTCGCCGGCATTATAACGATTAGTACAATAGAAAGCTTGATGCTTCATCTATTTAAAATGTAGTTATCTCTCGATTTTAGATTGTCTTTCGACTCATAAAATAAAAAACCATGCCATAGCATGGTTCCCATTAAGACGATCTTTTTATCTTTGAGTTTGTTTAGTATGAATTACATCACTCAGGTCATAACCGACAGACCGTGCATATTGTAAATATTCATTTACCACATTTTTATCCAATTGCGGATCACGTGAGAGTATCCACATATATTTACGTTTTGGCTCACCGACCAGAACAGTTTGATAATTTTCATCCAGTTTTAAGACCCAATAATCGCCACGAGCGACCGGAATCCAACGAATAAAGTCTGGTAAGAAACTGACTTTTAACTTGGTATTCTGCGGTGGATTTTGCACAAATGCCTCGCCCAATGACTGGGTTTGTCCACCATCTTTTTTAATGCAGCGGTTATCCACCACGATATTGCCATTTTCATTTAAAGTATAGGTCGCTGTGACATCGCGATCACACTTGTTTTGAAAATACAAAGGTTTGCGTGCTACTTCGTACCATGTTCCCAGATAACGGTCCAGTTCAACTTTCTCAATGGTCGGTAATGGCTCGTCTTTCGCATAAGCCATGGTAGCGGCGCCCAAACCAAGAAGAACCGCACTACCCACCGCAATTTTTGCCAGCTTTAATCCAGTACGTGAAAATTTTTGAGTTGTCATAAAGATACCTATTGCATGTTCACAAAATATTTATTTAAAAATTTCTGTTCATACAATAGCTTTATCCAATTCCTAAATTTGTTACATTATGTTTGGTTTGTGATTGATTTTACGTCATTTAAATAAGATTTAATGCAACAAAAATCAATCAAACATCTGGGCTTTTAAACGCACAATTTCATCACGCATACGCGCAGCCTGCTCAAACTGAAGCTCTTTTGACGCTTTCAGCATTTCCTTTTCAAGCTTGTTAATGTGTTTCGCAAACATTTTCGGATCTGCCATGATATGCCGCTCATCGGCACTGATCGCACGTGCCTGATCCGAGACTTTCAATTCAATTGAATCATCATCCAATACTTCACCAGTATCAATTTCCTTGATCACCTGACGCACTGCACTGCGCGGCGTAATGCCATGTTCTTCATTAAACTGAATCTGCTTGGCACGACGACGATCCGTCTCCTCAATGGCTTTCTGCATCGAATCAGTAATGCGATCAGCATACAAAATCGCCTTACCTTTTAGGTTACGCGCAGCGCGGCCAATGGTCTGAATGAGAGAGCGCTCAGAACGCAGAAATCCCTCTTTATCTGCATCCAGAATGGCAACCAGTGACACTTCCGGCATATCCAGCCCTTCACGCAGCAGGTTAATCCCGACCAGTACATCATGCACCCCGGTACGCAGTTCATGAATGATTTTGACCCGCTCGACGGTATCGATATCCGAATGTAAATAAGCAACCTTAATCCCGTATTCTTTCAAATAAGAAGTTAAATCTTCGGCCATACGCTTAGTCAAGGTCGTAACCAGCACCCGCTCATTAATGTCTTTACGTAGATTAATTTCTGAAAGCACATCATCGACCTGCGTCAGAACTGGACGAATTTCAATTTCCGGATCGATCAGACCAGTCGGACGTACCACCTGCTCGACAATCTGCTGGGACTTTTCCAGCTCGTAACGTGCGGGCGTTGCGCTGACATAAACGGTCGTCGGCACAATACGTTCCCATTCCTCAAATTTCATCGGCCGGTTATCCAGCGCGCTTGGCAAACGGAATCCGTAATTCACCAGATTTTCTTTACGCGAACGGTCGCCCTTATACATGGCACCAATCTGCGGCACCGTCACATGCGATTCATCAATAATCAGCAAGGCATCATCCGGAATATAATCGAACAAGGTCGGTGGCGCTTCACCCGCAGGACGGCCAGATAAATGGCGTGAATAGTTTTCAATGCCGTTGGTATAACCCAACTGCTGCATCATTTCCAGATCATAGCGTGTACGCTGCTCGATGCGCTGGGCTTCCAGCAGTTTGTCATTTTCACGGAAGAACACCAGTCGCTCTTTGAGTTCGTCTCGGATGGTTTCAATCGCACGGGATAAATTGTCTTTCGGCGTAACATAATGGCTTTTAGGATAAATAGTGACGCGAGGCACTTTACGAACCATTTTCCCGGTCAGCGGATCAAACCAGCGAATGGAGTCAACTTCATCATCAAACAGTTCAATCCGGATCGCATCCTGATCCGATTCTGCCGGGAAAATATCAATAATTTCGCCGCGAATACGATAAGTACCACGCAGAAATTCCAGTTCGTTACGCGAATACTGCATCTCGACCAGACGGCGAATAATATCATCACGGCCAATGCAGTCACCTTCCACCACATGCAGCAACATGCTCATATAGGCATTCGGATCACCCAAACCATAAATGGCAGACACCGATGCGACAATAATCGCATCACGTCGCTCTAAGAGTGAACGGGTCGCGGAAAGGCGCATCTGGTCAATATGGTCATTAATTGCAGCATCTTTCTCGATAAAAGTATCTGAAGATGGAACATAGGCTTCTGGCTGATAATAATCATAATAACTGACAAAATACTCAACGGCGTTATTCGGGAAAAACGCTTTAAATTCGCCGTAAAGCTGCGCAGCCAAGGTTTTGTTATGTGCCATGACTATGGTCGGACGCTGGGTCTGGGCAATGACATTGGCCATGGTATAGGTCTTACCAGAGCCTGTTACCCCCAGTAAAAGCTGATCATGAAAACCCTGTTCAATGCCTTTGACAAGTTTTTCAATGGCCTGTGGCTGATCGCCTGCTGGTTGATAACTGGTCATTAATTCAAAGGGTTTTTTATCACTCATAGCTTTCGCTGACTTCGCTGCGGACATAGACGTGATTTATTATGAGGGCAAATTTGAATTACTCAATCCCTGCTTAGGTTTCTGTTTGGTAAAATAAAACAATATTAGCATTCATTATTTGTTAGCGCTTGACTCACTCTCTAGTTTGAAAAATTATCAATAAAATATACAGTTACAAAGCGAATAAATACAGAAAAAACCAAGCATTTTCAGCCAGCAGCTTTATTTGTGCATACTCGGCATCATGTTTTGCCTTATGGGTGAAATATTACTCTCTCTGTTTGGATATCGCTGCAGAATAATGCCTTGACCCCTATGCATTTCACGGGCAACATGAAGATCAGGATGGCCTAGAATAGACAATTATGACTTACCACTATCACGATGAAAGTATTGTTAAATCCCTTCCGGAAAATACGGTTTTTGTTTTTGGCAGCAACTTGGCTGGACAGCATGGTGGTGGAGCAGCCAGAACGGCACTTGAGCATTTTGGTGCAGTCATGGGCGTGGGTCGTGGCTGGGCGGGTCAGAGCTATGCTATTCCCACCATGAACGAGCATTTGCAACAAATGCCGCTCTCACAAATCCAGCACTATATTGATGACTTTAAGATTTACACCAAAAATCATCCTAAAAATAAATATTTTATTACTTCCTTGGGCTGTGGGATCGCAGGTTATAAGGTCGAGGAAATTGCACCGATGTTTAAAGGCATCTCACGCAATGTCATTTTCCCGCAATCTTTCCGTCCTTTTGTCGAAAAGCCGCTGCCAAAATTAAGCGCAAATTTTTTACACACCATATTCCGTGATTCGGTCATTTTAACTCCGGCCAGTGATGAGTTGATCGAAGAACTGCCTTTGACCGAAAATGAAAAAAGCTTGGCGAGAATTATTTTAAATACCCAGATCTATCCGACCGACAGCAATGGGCGGGAACGTGTCTTTGAAATTGAAGATATCCTGCACAACCTAAATACCAAGCTGGTCGACTTTCAGAGCCATTCAGAAGGTGCCATGCTGTTTGGAGGCGTGATTTTAGCGCTACTGGAACTTTATAATATTAACGAGAAAGATTTTATTGATGTCTGGCAAGGCGAGCGAGAAATCGCGCCACCGAAACCGGAAAATAAAGCGCGTAAAAGCATTCGTTAGTGCTATCAACATATCTTTCAAAAAAAAGCCAATGTTTGAATTGGCTTTTTTTGAGCGGCTAAAAATGTCCAATATGAAATCAATCAGGTCTGGATTTAATTTTGATGGGTATTTACAGAGCTTAAATATTTCGTTTGCTTTATTAAGAATAAAATTGAAAAGAATTTGGATAAATCTGAGTTTTAATTTCTTTTTGTTCGAAAATTAAATCAAATATTGATCACTAACTCCCTAAAAAATTCCATAAAAAAAGCCATGATTTATCATAGCTTTTTGAGTCTGATCAATTAACGTTTGCCCATTGAACGGCGAGTGCCACGTGGTGGCATCCAGGTACGGTCAGCATAACGCTGTGGTCTTGGTCTTAAATCTTCCAGAACTTCTTCTGCAGCATTTTGCTCTGCTTGCTTGATCGGAAAAGGTAAATTAACCAGGGGCTTTTTTTTGGGAGGAGTTTGGGTGCTCATGTAATTCACTCAATAATATATGCAGCTATTGTACAAAAAAACTCAGTCGACTGGGTAGCAGGATCTTGGATAAATTCATATGCTCTTGTTTTGGAAAAATAAAAAATCATCCCATGATGATAAATGCTTGAATCAATGCAGCCTAAAATTTACCTAAACTCTCCTCTATATCTTCCATGATAAAAATTCATAGGATTGAAATTTTAACGCTCTCAAGAGTAAATTTCCTTCATTTTTATACTTAAGCTAGTCAGATAAAAATAATGATTTTTACACACTATACATTTCTTAAAACTCAAGATATATAAACAAAAAATATACAGAAATTACCAATATTAACCATCGATTGACTTTTGACCTGTTGTTCTATAACTGAATTTTTTAATGTAATTCACATAATTAGTTAACTAGAAAAACGAATAAACACACTGGACATGGAGTTCCAAATCAATGAAAACATTGCTGGCATGTATGGCAGGCCTAGCCACTTTACCTATGGTCGCGCATGCAGATTCCCCTTATTTTAGCTTGCAAGATGGAGATGGCTTTAAGCGTTTCTCGGTATCAGTCGGTGCATTGCATGTGATGCCGCAAGGCAAGGCCCAGCCCTTTAAAGTGAATACTGCTGTTAAAGAAGGCGAAACATCACAAGTAGGTGATATCTCAATTGACTCTGTGAAAAATAATCTTGATCCAGACATGGACCCAAATCTTTCCTCTGTTTTTGTTAATATTCTGGATCGATTTGGTACAGAAACACTGCCTGCAGAGTTAAGTGGGCGAGCTGAAATCTATGGACTGGAAAGCTGGAATAATCCTGGTACAGGCCTGGAAGCGGATGATGTCACCACCTTAGGCATTATGACCAATTACTATTTTACCGATAATATTTCTTTTGAAATGAAAGCCGGCATTCCACCTAAAGTAGACTTGCAAGGCAGTGGTAAAATCTACGCGCCTTTTTCTGCGCTTGCGACTCCAAGTCTTGATTTAATTCCACAAATTCCAGGTGGAATTGATTTACCTGGCATTGAATTGAAAAATGATATTCTCATTACTGATCTGGAAGCTTATGGGCCGGCCGCCTCTGCCCGCGCCTGGACACCTGCCTTTGAATTCCAGTATCACTTTGGTAAAACCGGAGTGAATAAATTCCGGCCTTATGTCGGCTTAGGTGTGATGTATGCCTATTTCAATGAACTGGAAATTAACTCACGTACCGAGCAAGACCTAATTGCTGCAGGACATATGATTGCCAATATCAAGGAAGGAAAAGCAGGTGCTTCTCTGGATGGCACGCCAAGTTCAGCCAACCCGAAAGTTGATCTGGAAGCATCCGATGCTTTCGCGCCTGTGGCCACGGTCGGCTTTAGCTATGACTTTAATGACACTTGGTTTGCAGTCGGTTCAGTCTCTTATGCACATCTGAAAAATGACACGACAATTACGGTGACAGATGCAAGTTTAGGTGAGCTGATTCGCTCTAAAGCCGATATCGAAGTGAATCCAATTCTGGCCTATGCCGGGATCGGGATGCGTTTCTAAGCTCAATATCCGATTTTTAATTAAAACGGCTTCGGCCGTTTTTTTAGGCTTAATATATTAATAAAAAAAATTTATCTTTTGATCAATATTTATTTAATCGCCTCTATTGCTTGAATCGAATACTATACATATCAACTTTATAGGCATGAATGACGTATGGCTGACAGTCAATTTTCCAAAGCTCTTATTTTTATGCTGATTGGCTCCGCCATAATTTTGGCACTGTCACTGGGTGTACGTCATGCCTTTGGTCTGTATCTGGTACCGATGAGCGAAGAGTTTGGCTGGGGTCATAATGTTTTTAGTCTGGCCATTGCCATGCAAAACCTGATCTGGGGTGCAGTGCAGCCGATCACCGGGGCATTTGCCGATAAATATGGCAGCAAGATTGTGGTGGCTGTAGGCGGCGCCTTATATGCAATCGGTCTACTCTTGATGGCAGTCAGCTCGACCGGATTATTGCTTAATCTGAGTGTCGGTTTAATTTTAGGTCTAGCCCTGTCTGCCACCTCATTTCCGGTCTTATTATCTGCGGTCGGGCGTGTTGCCCCACCAGAAAAGCGCAGTTTGGCGATGGGAATTGCCAGTGCCGCAGGGTCTTTTGGTCAGTTTATCATGCTGCCTTCGACCCTGTTGCTATTACAGAATGTTGGCTGGTCAGCAGCGTTAGTAGTCAGTGCCATTCTGATTGCCCTGATTGTGCCATTGGCCTGGATGCTGAAAGCACCGATGTATGTTCATCCCAATGCAGCCTCTACCCCCAATAAAGTCTCACTCAGTTTTAAACAGATTCTGGTGGTGGTGAAAAATCATAAACCCTTCTGGTTTCTGGCCATGGGCTTTTTTGTTTGTGGTTTTCAGGTCGTTTTTATTGGTATCCACCTACCAGGCTATCTAATTGATCATGGCTTTAATGCCACAACCGGTACGATTTTCTTAGCCTTAGTGGGTCTGTTTAATGTGGTAGGCACCTATACGGCCGGCTGGCTCGGTGGAAAATATTCCAAACCGCATCTGCTAATGGGATTATATGCCCTGCGTGGAATTGCGATTATTGCCTTTCTCATGCTGCCTCTCAGCACATGGACAGTCTATACCTTTGGTGTCATTATGGGATTACTCTGGTTATCGACCGTTCCGCTGACCAATGGCATTGTGGCCAATATGTTCGGGGTGAAATATCTGACCATGCTCAGTGGTATTGTATTTTTCACCCATCAGGTTGGCTCGTTTTTCGGTGGCTGGCTCGGTGGAGTCAACCATGATTTGAGCGGCAATTATAATGCGGTGTGGATGCTATCAATTGTCCTCAGCATTTTTGGCGTACTGGTGCATTTCTGGGTCAATGAGGAGCAAATCGTCCATGACTGATTCTCTACTGAAACTCAAACTCTCGATTGTGGTGGCAATCCTGCTTTTACTGGCTTTGTCGATTGGACTGTGGTTACAAACCCCTGAGCTGTTTGAATATTTTAATCAGGCTTTCTGCGCACACTAAACTGTTGAAATATCCTCAGCAGAAAATGCGCAATCCATCGCACAATAAGTTAAATGTTTCAAAATCAACTGAATAGTAAAAATAACAGATTATTCATAAACTTATCATTTCTTTTGATTTTATTTCAGTCCGGAATTTTCTTAGATTCTCATCAACAAGAAAATTCTGAGACTTTATAATGACCAGCTTAACCCAACTTTCACAAGCGATTCATGATGCCCCACGCTGGCATCAGCCAGATCAATTGCAACATCCGGATGAAATCAAGATTGTACCGCAAACCGGTCAGGCCTTAGGCGCAGTGGTCTATGGTCTCGATGCCCGTAAAGCCCAGTCATCCGAAACCATTCTAAAATTAAAACAGGCTCTGGCCGAGCATCTGATTTTGATCTTCAAACAGCAAAGTCTGGATGATTTACAGTATCTGGCGTTTTCAACTTATTTCGGTTCCATTTTCCGTCCCGGTGCAGATACACCGGTACTGGCTGCGCAGTCCGATAGCGGTGTTCCACCCGATGTCGTGCCGGTTTCCAATGCTGTTGGTCAGGGAGATTACACCGGGCATGGTGAACTGACTCCACATGCCGATCATCAATGGACGCCCCTACCTTCTTTTGGCTCCCTTCTGTATGCCATTGAACTGCCTCAGGACGGCGGACAGACCAGCTGGATCAATACCATTAAAGCCTATGATGCACTCAATAAAGAAACCAAAGCACAGATTGATCAGCTGCAACTGATTACTTATAACCCTTTCGTGCGCCGTCAAAAAACCAGAGATCAGGCTGATGATCAAGGTTATGGCAATAGCCCGCTGTATCGCTTTAAAGATCAGCCCATATTAAGTCATGCCTATCCACATCCACTGGTGCGCACTCATCCTGAATCCGGTCGTAAAGCACTTTGGCTGAATACGCATACCGAAGTCGAGCTGGTCAATTATGATGATCAGGCTGGCAGCCAACTGATCGCAACATTACGTGAGCATATTTCAAAACCTGAGTTCGCTTATGAACATCATTGGGAAGTGGGCGATATCGTGTTCTGGGATAATCAGGTGACTTTGCACTCCCGTCATCCATTCCCGGCTGATCAGCGCCGTTTATTAAAACGCATCAGTCTGGCGGGTAGCCGTCCATTTTAGAAATGAGAAAAACACAATAACAAGAAAGGTCATTACAACCTTCGATAATAATGACACACATGTAAATCCTGTACCATTGAGACTTTCACCGGCTCAATGGTTTTTTATTTTCAAGCAAAAAATTAACTTTGAATATTAGCTTTGATCCAGTCAATCTTTAACAAAACAAAGTAGCTGTTTACTTTTTCTCACTTAATCTGTCTGGTGTATTTTCCTTTTTCTGCTTAGCGTATTAGAAAATCAGCAATAAACCTATGGAAAGAGGAAACGACAATGAATCAGCTTCAATTTTCAGATTGTGTTCAAACCTGTATGAACTGTTCCCTAGCATGTGCCAACTGTGCCAGTGCCTGTCTTAAAGAAGAAGATCTGGAGATGATGCGGGAGTGTATCCAGCGCTGTCTGGATTGTGCAGATATTTGTCAGCTGTGTGCCCGTATGGAACAAAAGCAGTCTCCTTTCATGCATGAGATATGTGAACTTTGCGCAAAAGCATGTGATTACTGTGCAGAAGAATGTGGTCAGCACCAACATGAACATTGTCAGCAATGTGCCGAAGCTTGCCGCCGTTGTGCCGAAGAATGCCGAAAAATGGCGGCTTAAAAATTCAATTTGATCAACTTGACTGACTTAATCAATTCCAATAAAAAAACCGCAAGTGAAGACTTGCGGTTTTTCTATCTAAGTCAAATATCTCACTTAGAATAAACGGTTCATACCATTTAACGTTGCTACACGATACGCTTCCGCCATGGTCGGATAGTTAAACGTGGTTTCTACAAAGTACTTGATCGTATTATTCGGGCTGTTCATGACTGCCTGACCAATATGGATAATTTCAGACGCATTATTACCGAAGCAATGTACGCCCAAAACTTCCAGTGTTTCACGATGGAACAGAATCTTTAATTCGCCCATAGTATCACCGGTAATCTGTGCACGTGCCAAATGACGGAACGATGCCTGACCGACTTCATACGGAATCTTTTCTTCAGTCAGCTGCTGTTCAGTCTTACCAATCGAAGAAATCTCAGGAATGGTGTAAATCCCGGTTGGAATATCAGTCACCGGCGCAACGTCTTTCTCGCCGCTCATATTGGCACCTGCGCAACGACCTTGGTCATAGGCAGCAGAGGCTAGTGAAGGCCAACCGATCACATCACCAGCAGCGTAGATATTTTCTACTTCTGTCTGATATTGATCATTCACAGTCAATTGACCACGGCTGTTCGGTTTCAGGCCGACATTTTCAAGACCTAGACCATCGGTATTACCTGAACGGCCATTACACCACAAAATTGCATCAGCTTTGATTTTCTTGCCGCTTTGCGTGTGCATCACCACATGGTCATCAAATGTTTCTAAAAAGTCGATCTGTTCATTATGACGAATCAATACACCCTGTTCACGCAAGTGATAAGACAGCGCATCAGAGATTTCATCATCCAGATAGCTTAAAAGTTTGTGTTGGGTATTGATCAGGTCGACTTTATGTCCTAGGCCAATGAAGATCGAGGCATATTCACAACCGATTACGCCTGCACCATAAATAATGATTTTCTGGATGGAATAGTCCAGATCCAGAATTTTGTCTGAATCAAATACACGTGGATGATTAAAATCAAGAATGTCTGGACGATATGGACGCGAGCCGCTGGCAATGACCAGTTGCTTAAACATCAGCGTTTCTTTAATGCCATCTGGGTTAAATACAAAAATGGTATTTTGATCCTGAACGTAGGCACGACCATGATAAATATCAATTTTATTGCGGTCGTAGAAACGTGAATGTGTATCTACTTGTTGTTGAATAACTTTATGTGCATGACGCAACACTTGCTTCATAGTGAACTGCTTCCAGTCCCCAACTTTTTGAAACAGTGGATCACGTTGATAACGGATAATACTGGATACTGTTTGACGCAATGCTTTACTTGGAATCGTACCGACATGGGTACAGTTACCACCCAGCTGTTCACGCATCTCAACGATTGCAACACGCTTACCAGATTTGGCAAGTTTCATTGCCGCGCCTTCGCCCGCAGGGCCCGAACCTAGAACTACCGCATCATATTTAACGAAAGTCCCACTAACGACCTCTTTTTTACGTGGCATTCAACGCTCCTCAAAATTAAAAAATTCACTTTAATCTACACTCTTATTATGACGTAAATCCTGTTGATTTGGTGTATTTAACTCACATATATTGCTTGATAAGAACATTTTTTAAATGAATACCCCTTTTTGCCCTATTTAGAACGAAGTCCGTTATAATAACTGCGCTATCTTTGAGTATCTCCCCCTTCAAAAACAGTGGAAAAGTTGAATATGTCTGAAAACCGTAAACCTGAACAGGGCGTCAAACTTCGCGGTGCGGAAAAAGTTGCCCGCATTCCTGTAAAAGTTGTTCCTACGGTTGAAACGCCACGCAAGCCGGACTGGATCCGGGTGAAAATGGCGGCACCTGAAGAAGTTCAACGTATTAAAACCACACTACGTCAGCAAAAATTACATACGGTGTGCGAAGAAGCCGCCTGTCCAAACCTGCCTGAATGTTTTGGTGGCGGTACTGCGACTTTCATGATTATGGGCGATATCTGTACCCGTCGTTGTCCGTTCTGTGATGTGGCTCATGGCCGTCCAAATGCACTCGATGCAGATGAACCGCGTCATATGGCAGAAACTATTGCCAATCTGGGTTTGAAATATGCAGTGATCACTTCGGTAGACCGTGATGATTTACTGGATGGCGGTGCACAGCATTTTGTAGATTGTATTAAAGAAGCGCGTGCTCTAAGCCCGAATACCCTGCTGGAAATTCTGGTGCCAGATTTCCGTGGTCGTATGGATATCGCGCTGCGCATCATGACTGAATGCCCACCAGATGTGTTTAACCACAATATCGAAACTGTACCGCGTTTATATAAAGCCATGCGTCCAGGTTCTGACTATCAGCACTCTTTAAACCTGCTAAAAATGTTTAAAGAATACTGCCCGGATGTACCAACCAAATGTGGTCTGATGGTGGGTATTGGTGAAACTGAAGAAGAAGTACTTGCTTTGCTTGATGATCTGCATGCGCATGGCGTAGATTATGTGACGATTGGTCAGTATTTACAGCCTTCAAAAGAACATGCAGCGATTGACCGCTTCGTAACACCTGAAGAATTCGAGCGTTATACTGAACATGGCCAAAAACTGGGCTTCCGCAATATCTGGGCTGCACCAATGGTTCGTTCAAGCTACTTTGCAGACCGCCAATACTACGGCGAACCAGTTCCAGCAGTGCGTCGTAAGGTTGACCCTGCCAAGAAAATTGCAGTTCAGGCCATTGAAGCTTAATCCTGTTTAAATAAATGAAATAAAAGCCCTCTCAAGTAGAGGGCTTTTTTTATCTCTTCAATTTAAATTTTACTGAGCGTTAAACCCCATTTTTTATTTTAGATAAGATTAAGCCATTACTTATCTTCACATTTCGTTGCGCGTTCTCACTTGAAGAATGAGCATTTTTCAAACAATCTCAGAAATAGATGAAAGATTTAAAAATATCGTTGTAAGACTTGAAAACGATCATTCTCACACGTGCAATGCTGAACCTGTCCGATCCTCAAGCGACAAAAAAATGAATGAACTGTGACAAAAATTCTATGAGATCCCCGTATAGGCAGCGTTGTATAAATCTGGAGAACTATAACAATGCTATTTATATTTGCTGTACTACTGCTATTACTCAGTTTATGGGCCGTTTTCTATTTTCAGCTCTCCCGTAGCGCGGGTGCAATTGCGCTGATCATCGTGTCAATTGTCTGCGCTTTTATTAGTCCATGGTCGCTGATTCTAGGAATTCCGCTGATCCTAATTAGCCTTGTAGTGATGATCGACCCTTTACGTATGTCGTTTATTTCCAAACCGGCCTATAAAGCACTGGCAAATGCCATGCCGAGTATCAGTCCGACAGAACGCGAAGCACTGGATTCCGGAACCAGCTGGTGGGAAAAAGAGCTGTTTATGGGTGCACCGAATTGGGAAACCTTTAACAGTTATCCTTATCCAAAGCTGTCGCTAGAAGAACAGGCCTTTCTGGACAATGAAGTTGAAACCTTGTGCAGCATGCTGGATGAATGGGAAATTCATGAGCAAAAAGCGCTGCCTGATCATGTCTGGCAATATATTAAGGAACATGGTTTCTTGGGTCTAATTATTCCCAAAGAATACGGCGGTCGCGCCTTCAGTTCATTTGCCCAAAGCCGAGTGATGAGCAAGATTTCCTCACGCTCGCTCACTACAGCCGTAAGTTGCATGGTGCCGAACTCTCTCGGCCCGGGTGAGTTATTGCTGCATTACGGTACTGAAGAACAGAAAAACCGTTATTTGCCAGGTCTGGCACGCGGTGAAGAAATTCCCTGTTTCGGTCTGACCAGTCCAGAGGCCGGCTCGGATGCCGGCGCGATTCCTGATACGGGCGTGGTCTGCTATGGCCAGTTTGAAGGTCAGGAAGTTCTAGGCTTGAGAATGAATTTTTCCAAACGCTGGATTACGCTAGCTCCAATTGCGACAGTAGTAGGCTTGGCCTTTAAAATGTATGACCCTGATCATCTCCTGGGTGATCAGACTGAATATGGCATTACCTGTGCCCTGCTCCCTGCCAGTCATGAAGGCGTAATAGTGGGACCACGGCATAACCCCGGACCACCATTTATGAATGGTACGGTTGAAGGTAAAGATGTGTTTATTCCTCTGGACTGGATTATTGGTGGCGTCAAAAATGCCGGTAAAGGATGGCGCATGCTAATGGAATGTCTGGCGGTTGGTCGTGGTATTTCCCTACCAGCGCTGTCTACTTCTACTTCAGAAATGACTTATTTAAATGTCGGCGCTTTCTCTCGCATCCGTCAGCAGTTCAAAATTTCAGTTGGTAAGTTTGAGGGTGTTCAGGAAGCCACCAGTGAAATCGCCAGTGATACCTATATGCTGGAGGCTTTCCGTTATCTGGTCACCTGTGGTCTGAATCAGGGCGGCAAGCCTGCCGTAATGACAGCGATTGCCAAATATTATGCGACAGAAGGCATGCGTAAAGTGGTCAATCACGGTATGGATGTGGTCGGTGGCCGCGCCATTCAGATGGGTCCGCGTAACTTTCTGGCGCCTTATTATCAGGCAATTCCAGTCTCCATTACGGTTGAAGGCGCCAATATTCTTAGTCGTTCCCTGATGATTTTCGGTCAGGGTTCAATGCGTTGCCATCCTTATCTTTATGAAGAATTACAGCTCTTACAAGCAGAAGATCCGGCAGCGGCTCTAAATCCTTTTGATGACTTGCTGTTTAAGCATTTGGGTTACACCTTTAACCGGACTGCTCGCTCCTTTGCCTATGCCTTTACAGGTGGCTCCAATGCTGCGCCGCAAAGTGCTGTTGACTTTACCCGTCCTTATTACAAGATCATTAACCGGCTGAGTGCCAACTTTGCTTTAACTGCGGATATGTGTCTAGGATTACTCGCAGGGGATATCAAACGTAAGGAAATGCTTTCGGGTCGTCTGGCCGATATTCATGCACATCTGTTTATTGCTTCCTCAATTCTCAAATTTTTTGAGCATAGCAAAAAGACTGAAGATGAGCGTTTACATGCACAGCTTGCATTAGAAAAATCTCTATATACAGCGCAAGAAGCTTTTTTTGACCTGTTTGCCAACTTTCCATCAGGTGCAGCAGCAGGTATGGTCAAACTGTTATGCTTCCCATTTGGCCGTCCGGTACAGAAACCATCAGACCAGCTGAAACAGCAGGTAGCGAACAGTATGATGGAAGACAATGCTTTCCGCCAGGTCTTGAAAAAACATGTCTATTACAATACTCATGAACATGATGTCACCGGCCGTATGGAATCTACTTTCGCCATGTTGCTGGACATTGAACAGCTGTGGGATCGTTTTAAAAAAGCAGAGAATAAAGACCAGTTCAAGGGTTTAAGCTTTGCAGAGCATGTGGCAGATGCACAGCTACATGGTTTTATTAATGATCAGGAAGCAGAAAAATTACTGCACTACAATGCGCGCCGTTATGACAGCATGTTGACCGATATATTCGATCTGCATTTGAATGAGGTATTAGAGCTTGAGAATCCTTATCTCATCAAGGAAGATGCCAAAGGAACGGATACTTCAGTGCAAACTGATCCTTCACACTCAGTATCTCCTTAAATAAAACTTGAAGTTAAGGTGTCATAAATTCCAGAGTGAAGTCATTTTATTACTTTACTCTGGAAGCTTCACAAGTGGCTTTTCAGCCACTTTTTTACGACTATTGCACGATGGTATTTTGGATGGAAAGTACTAAGCTAGCCCTATAAGAAAATTGAGGGTAGACAATGTCACAACAAGATTATGAAAATGGCTTGAAAGTCCGTACTGAAGTGATGGGTGAAAGCTTTGTGAAGCGTGCTCAGGAAAATACCGTTCCATTTACCCAGCCATTACAGGACTGGATTAATGAGCATGCGTGGGGTTCGACCTGGCAACGTGAAGGTGTGTTACCGCGTAAATACCGCTCTTTAATTACCATTGCCTTCCTTACAGCTCAAAAAAGTCCTACTGAACTGAAAGGCCATGTGCGAGGTGCCTTAAATAACGGCGCAACGGTTGAGGAAATTCAGGAAGTGTTGTTGCATAGCCTGCCTTACTGCGGTGCACCGGCAACCCAGGAAGCGTTTCGTGCCGCGCTTGAAGTCATTCAGGAATATGAGACGAATCAACAAAATTAAGATATTTATTTAAATTGTTTGAGCTTGTCATATTAAAATTAGCTTAGGCTATTTAAAGCAATTGAAATAAAAATCCGGGAATTTTAAATCCCCGGATTTTTATATTTTAGATAAAGAAATCTATTGCGATGAACTTAATTGAAAATTAATTATTTCTCTTAATAACAGGTTTTAATAAAAACTTTATCCCCTTAATTCAATTTGCGTACGTTGTTCCAATCCTTGTACCGCAGCGGAAAAATCCAGCTGGCTGGCCTGAGGTCTGGCAATCTGCTGAAACTGTTGTTGCACCAAAGACATCACTGATAAATCCAGTTGCTGCTGTTGCACCAGTTCTAAAGCAATACCAATATCTTTCTGCAATAAATCCAGCGCAAAGGTTTTATGAAACTCACGGCTCAGTACACGCTGCGCCATGATATTTTCCGACATGCTACTTTTACCACTGGAATGATTAATACAGTTCAACGCACTGCTTAAGTCAACTCCCTGCCCTTTCAGTACAGTTAAGCCTTCAGCCAGCGCCCATAAATGCGTAGCCATCAAAGTATTGTTAATGGCTTTCACTGCAAAACCGGAACCACTTTCTCCCACATATTCAATCAACCCAGCAAAAGCAGCAATGACCGGTTTGGCTTGCGTAAAGGCAGATTCACTTCCTCCCATCATCACGGTTAAAGTGCCTTTTTCTGCCCCAACAGTCTGACCAGATACCGGAGCATCCAGGTAATAGCTTCCCTGTTGCTCCAATCGATTTGCCAGTTTTTGGGCCGATTCTGGTACACCGCTGGTACAGTCAATCCAGATTGCACCCGGTTTAGGTGGATGTGCAGCAATTAGCTTCTCTACATCCTGACTGGTCGGCAAGCAAGAAAAAATTAAATCTGCCTGAACCGCCTGTTCAATACTCACTGCCTGAGTCCTGAAAGATTGAGCATGATCTAGCGCTTTCTGTTCAGTCCGGTTCCAGACCCAAACCGGATGTCCGAGTTTTGGCAAATGGGAGGCCATATGCCAGCCCATTGCCCCAAGTCCTAAAAATGCAACTGTATGACTCAAAAAATACTCCTTATATTAAGCGACTGGCTTAACCTCAACTTCTGTTGCGGTCGATGCAGGTTCAGGCAATTCTTTATCTTCACCACGATTTAGGAACAGGTTCAACAAAATCGCAGCCAAAGTCGCAGTACCGATACCACCCAAATCGAAACCACCAATCTGCAAGCTATAATTACCTGTCCCCATAATCAGACACACCGCACCAATAATCAGGGTACTGTTCTTGGTAAAATCAACATGGTTATCCACCCAGATTTTGGCACCCGCCACAGTAATCAACCCGAAGACCACAATCGATGCGCCACCCAATAAAGCTACTGGAATGGTACTGATCACCGCACCAAATTTAGGTGAAAGTCCCAGCAAAATAGCGAAGATCCCGGCAAAAATAAATACGGTGGTAGCGTACACTTTGGTCACTGCCATCACACCGATATTTTCAGCATAAGTGGTCATCCCGGTACCGCCGACAGAAGCGGATAATGAAGTACAAACCCCATCTGCAAAGAAACCGCGTCCCATATACGGCGACAGATTTTTACCAGTCATTGCGGATACCGCTTTAAAGTGCCCAAGATTTTCTGCAACCAGAATAATGGCCACTGGTGCAATCATCAGCATGGCATTCATTTCAAAGACCGGACTCTGGAAATTCGGCAAACCAAACCATGCTGCTTCACTGACTTTGGTAAAATCAATCGCAGATCCGAAACCCATGACGTTTGTGAAAAGGAAGTAAATCAGATAGGAAGATAACAAGCCCAATAACAGCAACAGACGGCGTACCATTCCTCGGGTAAACACAGCAATCACACTGATACAGATAATGGTGATTAATGCCATCCACGAATCAAACTGGTTCGCTGAAACACTCTTAATTGCGACTGGCGCCAGGTTCAAACCAATGATCATCACAATCACGCCTGTCACTACTGGCGGCATCAGTTTTTCAATCCAGTTGGTACCGGTTTTCATGACCAGCAGACCAATCAAGGCATAGACAATACCGCAAGCAATGGTACCGCCAAGCGCCAGTCCGATATTAGGATTCGCACCAACTCCGGAATAACCTGTAACTGCGACGACCGCACCAATAAAGGCAAAGCTGGATCCCAGATAACTAGGCAATCGACCGCCCGTGATCAGGAAAAATAAAATGGTCCCAATCCCGGTAATGAAAATCGTGAGATTGGGATCAAACCCCATTAATAAGGGTGCCAGCACGGTTGCGCCAAACATGGCAAACACATGCTGCAACCCGAGAATAATACTTTTTCCAGCAGGCAGATATTCATCTGTTTGCACGGGTGTGGTATCGAGATTGCCTTGGTAAGGCTTAAATTTTGGAAACCACGTTTCTTTTTCTTGCATCGGCTTCCCCTCCTTGATTAGGATTGAATTGAATTAGCACATTTTGTGTGGCTCACAGTAAGAACGGTTGAAGTACATCAGCGCATTGCCTTGACTCTGGCACATGGCTTTCACCTCACAGAACAGCACGTCATGACTGCCTACGGATAAACATTGGACCACCTCGCAGTCAAAACTGACTAAGGCATCTTCAAGTACAGGCGACTGGGTCACCAAAGTTTTCCAGTTCCCCTGACTGAAACGCTCTGCCATTGGTGTTTTTCCACCAAACAGATTGGAAAGATTTTGTTGATGTGATGCCAGGGTATTCACACACAACACCTGATTCTTTTTAAAGGTTTCATAGACTGACGCAGAACGGTTCAGGCACACCAGTAACGTTGGTGGTGTATCCGTCACGCTACATACGGCCGAAGCGGTAAATCCAGCCATTCCTGCATCGCCTTGCGTGGTAATGACATTCACTGCAGCACCTAGATTAGACATGCCCTGACGAAAAATCTGCTGATCGACCTGGGTAAAGATGTCACCCGATGCGTTAGTCGCCAAAACCTTATTTAATGCTTTATTTTCTGCAACTGTCTCTGTGATGATTTTAGATAGTTTGGCATTCATGCTGTTCTCCCTACCCCAAGTCGATGTTCAGTTTCAGACCTGGGGCATCTAGTAATGAGATTGAATCAGGTGGATCGGCTTATACATGGGCAATCGAAGCAATTTCGACTAGCGCATCAGGTTTGACCAAACCTGTCTGTACGCAATACCGTGCCGGCTTATCTCCCGGGAAATACTCAGCATAAACTGTATTAATCGCAGCATAATCTGCCCAGTCTTTGACAAAGACATGGTTAAACGTTACGTCATCCATGCTGCCACCGGCTTCTTCAATCACACGCTTGATAGTTTCCAGAATATGACGGGTCTGTGCTGCGGCATCACCGACATGCACCACATTATTATTTTCATCAAAAGCTAATGTACCGGATACATACACAATATTGTCTGCCTTGGTTGCCGGTACATAAGGTGCTAATGGTTTCGATGTTCCTGCTGGAATAATGATTTCTTTAGGCATACTATTTTTTCCTTAATTCTGATCTTTAATTCTTTATGCGCTTACAGCTGATTTAGTTTCTTTTAGTGACTCACTTTCTTTTTGAAAGGTCTCGACAAAATTTGCAGTATCTGACACCCAACCAAAGAAGGTCTTGATGTTATACAGGCTGGCTTCGTGGGCTTCGACTGGCCCGGCCTGATGGCAGGCATCCGCCAGCGCCACGCCGAAATACTCCAGAAAGAAACCATCACGCAGGGTCGATTCCACACAAACATTAGTGGCAATTCCCACAAACACCAGATTGCGAATACCACGAACACGCAACATGCTGTCCAGTGCGGTATTAAAGAAACCGCTATAGCGAGGTTTTTCAATGACCAGATCTTGTGGCAGTGGCTGTAACTCATCAATCAGTTCAAAGTCCCAGCCCCCTTTGGCCAGTAATTGCCCCTGTAATTCGGGACGTTTACGCATGGTCTTTAAGGCATTGGATTTATGGAAATTCGGAGAATCTGTACCACCTGCTTCCTTATATTCTGCATCCCAGCCATTTTTGAAATAAATCACCTGAATACCGGCCGCATGCGCAGCATCGACTGCCTTTTTAATGTTTTCGACTACGGGTTTGGTCTTTGAGACATCAAAACCCGCCAGATCCAGATAGCCGCCCTGCGAGGTATAGGCATTCTGCATGTCAATCACAATCAGGGCAGTCTGTTCTGGTGCAAGGCAGATTGCTTCAGGTTCAGCTTTAAGCGTTTTTCCAGTGCCGATTTTTTCTGTGAAACCGGCCCTTACCACTGATTCACTCATGCGCTTTTCTCCAGTACAGGTGCTTCACCCTCAATCACAATATGGTCACGGCATTTCATCAATGGCTGGATTTTCTGACCGAAATCTTCTACACCCTGAACGAAATCATCAAAGGTCAGCAACACACCTTCAGTGCCCTTGATCTCGCCAATTTCATCCAACATTCGTGCCACATTTTCATAAGAACCTACCAAGGTTCCCATATTGATATTCACTGGAGATACGCTAGACGCCATTTGACGGATATTGGTATCTGCACCGGAAGTCGTGTCTTTCCCGCCCTGATTCATCAACCAGTTAATCGCTTCCATATCTGCGCCATCGTTATAGTGTTGCCATTTCACTTGAGCTTCTTCATCAGTTTCTGCCGCGATGACCATAAACAGCACATAAGTCTGTACATCACGACCCGTCACATCTGTTTTTTCTTTTAGGCGATCATTAATTTCTGCATAAGCGGTCGGTGTATTCAGCCCTTTACCAAACACGAAGTTGTAGTCAGCATATTGCGCAGAAAACTCCAGACCGGCATCAGACTGACCAGCACAGATGATTTTCATGTCTGCTTGCGGGCGAGGGCTGACACGACAGTCTTCCATCTGGAAATGTTCGCCTTTAAAGTCTGACTTACCAGTCGCCCAAAGTTCACGCAGAATTTGTACATATTCAGACAGATATTCATAGCGTTTACCAAAATAGTCATTACCTGGCCACATACCCATTTGGGTATATTCAGGTGGTTGCCAGCCGGTCACGACATTCAGACCAAAACGACCATTTGAAATCGAATCAATAGTTGATACCATGCGCGCGACAATTGCAGGTGGCATCACCAGAGTTGCGGCAGTTGCGAAAATTTTAATTTTGCTGGTTACCGCTGCAAGACCTGCCATCAGGGTAAACGTTTCCAGGTTATGTTCCCAAAATTCAGTCTTGCCACCAAAGCCACGCAGCTTGATCATGGAAAGTGCGAAATCGAAACCATAGTGTTCAGCACGCTGCACGATTTGTTTGTTTAACTCAAAAGTCGGCATGTACTGTGGTGCATTTTCAGAGAGTAACCAGCCGTTATTTCCAATTGGACAGAAGACACCTATTTTCATTTTCACACCTCATTATTTTTAACGCTTATTCAAATTTCTGATTCCACTTTGGGAGTTTTATTTACAATATAAACATTGCAAAGCGTGTGCCAACTATATTTAGTTAATATTTATCAAATACTTAATATTTTTTTGAATTTTTAGTAAAATAACTATTTTTACCGATGAGTCAATTTTGAACATACTGTTTCATTCAAGTGCACTCGTACCAATTTGTGCATTTGCAGTTCATACATCAATTCGAAGTAAAAACCATGCTAATGCTACAAAAATGATTGATTAGAAAAAATAAAAAGCCAGACAATAGGTCTGGCTTTAAAGAAATCTTCAAACTAAGGGGAGATCAGGAATGAAAGGATCAATTGATTCACCTGATCTGTCTCGGTCACAGTAGATGCATGTGCACCTGTATCAAGCAAACTGAGGTGACTATGTGGCAGGCATTGTTGTAATTGCTGTGAACGTTGATAAGGCACCAGAAAATCATCCTGATTGGCAATCAGATGGATTGGAACATCTTTGAGTGCCTGTTGATGTTCTGTTTCCAGTTTAAAGGCTTGTACAGCTTGTAAGCGTGCCAGAACATTTTGGATCGGTGGAAAGACTAATAACTGCTTATTTTCTGCTTCTGTTAACGGGTCAAGATGTGTCGAGATCCAGTGTGGAGGATACAGAAATAAGGCTTGTGCCCGCACATAAGCCTCGGCTCCGCCATTCAACAATAATGATGTGCGTGCCTCGAAACATTTCTGAGTATGAGCATCCAGCTCTCCCCAGGCATTCAACATAGTCAGGCTGAATAACTTAAACGCTTTATCAACCTGATAGGTTGCGAGTTGCATGCCAATATGCCCACCCAACGCATGACCCATAAAATGAAACTCACGAATATTGTGGCTAATCAATAAATCCAGGATCTGCCGGGCCATATGATCTACGGAATAAGGCGTTGGCAACAGTTCAGAATCCGAATGACAACCTTCCTGATCATAGGCCACCACATGAAAATATTGCTGCAAAGCCTCAATTTGTGGATTCCAGAAACTGGCATGTCCGCCTAATCCGGAGGAAAGTACTACATAAGGCGCATCAACCCATGCTGCATGATGAATAAATAAAGACATAAATTTCTCATAGTTTAAATATGAGATGAACGCAGCAAAATATATGCCTAAACAGGACCTTTTTTGAACAACTGTTAAAATTACAGCCAGTAGACATTAAAGCTGTAATAAAATTCTTGTACTTCAAAACGTACGTTATAACCCAGATCTGTTAACTCGGCAGACAAGGCACGGATATCTTCCAAAGGCAGATGTTTAGGAAAAACTGTCAGTACCGCTGTATTGCCTTGCCGGGCATTATCTTCAATCAGTTGTGCCAGACGGGGCTTGTACATTTCAATATCCAGGTTAGCAACATTGGATAAAATTTTGGCCTGATCTGCCGTCATAAAAGTCATTTTTATTTTCTCTTTTAATGTTATTTCACTAAGCTAAATGATTTATAAAGCGCTTAATATTTCACTTTTGTATCAGAACAAGCTGAAATAATTGCATAAAAAAATCCCTCATGATGAGGGATTTTTTTTGATCAAACTTACTGGCCTGGTAGAGGAATATATTGTGAAGCACTGTCTTGTGCCTTACGTTCAGTCACCACAACTTCTAGCATCATGGTTTTCCCTGCCCGCTCAATTTCAATCTGAATGGTACTGTTTGGCTTTTGCAAGGCCACAAAATTAATCAGATGTGAGGCAGAACTAATCTCTTCCTCATTTACTTTCATAATCTTATCGCCACGCTGGATTCCAGCCTTGGCAGCAGGTCCATCCGGTAGCACTTCTGCGACCGTCACACCTTTTTCTTTGGGTTGCAGGACATCATCACGTTCTGCAGGTAATAAGCTGATACCTAACCAGCCACGAACGACACGGCCATCTTTCAGAATCGCATTCATTACTTGCTGACAGATTTTGGCTGGAATGGCAAAACCAATCCCTAGCGAACCACCAGACTGCGAGAAAATTGCAGTATTCACACCAATTAAATTACCGGCGACATCAATCAGTGCACCGCCCGAGTTACCCGGGTTAATTGCAGCATCGGTCTGTACAAAGTCTTCATAGGTATTGATACCCAAATCTGAACGGCCCGTTGCCGAGATAATCCCCTGCGTCACGGTTTGCCCAACACCAAAAGGATTACCAATGGCCAGAACCACATCACCGACTTCATTACCACTGAGTTTAAATGGCAAAACTGGCAATTGCGTCAGTTCAATCTTGATCACGGCCAGATCGGTATCCGGATCAGTTCCGACCACCTTAGCTTCGGCACGACGGCCATCCTGCAAAGCCACCACAATCTGATCGGCCTGTGCAATCACGTGGTTATTGGTCAGGATATAACCGTCTGGACGTACAATTACACCCGAACCTAAACTATTTTCATTCGGGCTTTGTCCATACTGGTCAGGCAACTGATCGCCAAAGAATTCACGAAATACCGGATCGGTCAGTAAAGGATGCGCCTGTTGCTTGACTTTTTGGGTAGTAAAAATATTCACCACAGCCGGTGCTGCCACTTTGACAGCAGCACTGTAGGAGACCACGCCTCCTGAGCGCGACGTATCAATCAACGGCTCTACTTTTTCAGCAGGCATTTTGACGCCATCTGGCGCAACTGGTGCCTTTGGTTTTTGTAGTTGTTGCCACCCCAAAAAACCGATAATGACTAAAATCAGTAACACCCAGGGTAACCATGTAAAGGTGCGGCGCACGTTGCTATCCTCTAAAATATTTTAATTCGTTGATGACTAAGTAATTTGTGTCCTATTGTAATGCTAAATACATAACTAAACACAAAAAATTCCACAGAGATTTGTGCAGCTTTAGTTACAATTAGACCTATAGATAAATATGGGCAAGTTTTTAAACTTACAGGAATTTTATGGCGAATTTGAACGATATTATTCAATGGTGTGACCAGACTTTGGCATCACGTGAATTTAAGGACTATGCACCGAATGGCTTGCAGATTGAAGGCAAATCCGAAGTGAATAAAATCCTCTGTGCCGTGACCGCCTCCCAGAGTGCAATTGAAGCTGCAATTGAGCAAGGCGCTGATCTATTGCTGGTTCATCATGGCTATTTCTGGAAAGGAGAAGCCTATCCGATTACGGGAATGCGTGGTAAGCGCATTAAAACCCTGATTCAACATGATATCTCACTAGTTGGCTATCATCTGCCTTTAGATAGTCATCCAACACTGGGAAATAATGCCGCCATTGCGGATTTATTAGAACTCGAAAATATCGAACAGCTTGATCCGAGTGAGAAACGTCCAATTGGCAATATTGGCTATTTAAAACAGCCAATGAGTCCGGAAGATTTTAAAAATTATGTTTCAGAAAAGCTGGGCTTTGATGCGATTCATCTTCCTGCTGAAAAAACTCAAATCCATAAAGTCGGTTTCTGTACCGGCGGTGCGCAGGATTATATTCAAAAAGCGGCACTACAGAACTGTGATGCCTATATTTCAGGTGAAGTAAGCGAACGCACCTTTTATGAAGCTCAGGAACTGAATGTGCATTATTATGCCTGTGGTCATCATGCGACTGAAAAATACGGTGTGCAACGCCTTGGCAAGGCTATTTCAGAACAGTTTAATATTGAGTATGATTATTTCGAATTAAACAATCCGATTTAATTCGACTGTCGGTTATGATCAGTGGCTTTATTCATATATTTTCAGGCTTTATTCTGTATTGTTATTTATACACGATGCCCATTTCTGCCCGATTATCTATTACAATAAAGCCACTTATTGTTAAAACCCAGCAAAATGCAAGGAATTGAAAACATGACAACCATTACTTTACCAGCATTACCTTACGGCTACGAAGATCTTGCTCCACACATCAGCAAAGAAACTTTAGAATACCATCACGACAAACACCACAATACGTATGTGGTTAACCTGAATAACCTGATCGCTGGTACTGAGCTTGAAGGCAAAACTCTAGAAGAAATTATTACAGCAACTGCTGGTGATGCTTCTAAAGCAGGTGTTTTCAATAACGCGGCTCAAGTTTGGAACCACACGTTCTACTGGAACTGTATGGCTAAAAACGGTGGCGGTAAAGCAACTGGTACTTTGGCTGCGAAAATTGACGAAGCATTCGGTTCTTATGAAAAATTTGCTGAAGAATTTGCTGCTGCTGCAACTACTCAATTTGGTTCAGGTTGGGCTTGGTTAGTGGCTGACGAACTAAACGGTCAGCTTTCTATCATGAAAACTTCAAATGCTGATACGCCAATGGCGCACGGTAAAATTGCAGTGTTGACGATTGACGTTTGGGAACACGCTTACTACATCGATTTCCGTAATGCTCGTCCTAAGTACATCTCTACTTTCCTAGAAAGCCTAGTAAACTGGGATTATGCAAATGCGAAATATGCAGGTCAGCCTGCAGGTGTTGAGAAATAATTTTTTATTTCTTTGCTAAAAAAATCACCCATTTCGGGTGATTTTTTTATTTTTAGGCTCTAAATGAATATTTATGAAGCAAACAATTCATTTCTTTACATTAATTGATTGACGACCTGGTTATTCATCCCTAAAATGCCGATCAGATTCTCCAATAGCTCAGTCGGTAGAGCGACGGACTGTTAATCCGCAGGTCCCTGGTTCGAGCCCAGGTTGGAGAGCCATCTATTCTTCCATAGCTCAGTCGGTAGAGCGACGGACTGTTAATCCGCAGGTCCCTGGTTCGAGCCCAGGTGGAAGAGCCAAAATTCTAAAAAACCCACTCATTGCGAAGTGGGTTTTTTTATAGCTGTATTTTTTAAATTGAGATCATATTGATTTATATGCGCGATCAGCTAACTTATTTCTTATGCTCCAGATCACTTATCAAAATTCAGGCTGATCGCGATTTTGTTATTAGAACCGGTTTACATAAACATAACAGTTTGAACTACAAACCTTTTCGACTATTTTTAAAACACTTGATTCAATTTCTGCAGCTTTTTTCCAAAAGTGCCTTGACCCCTTTTCAAATCTCTCTATAATCGCTGTCAGATTCTCCAATAGCTCAGTCGGTAGAGCGACGGACTGTTAATCCGCAGGTCCCTGGTTCGAGCCCAGGTTGGAGAGCCAATCTATTCTCCCATAGCTCAGTCGGTAGAGCGACGGACTGTTAATCCGCAGGTCCCTGGTTCGAGCCCAGGTGGGAGAGCCAAGATTCTGAAGAAACCCACTCATTGCGAAGTGGGTTTTTTTATTCTTCCCTTTTGTGATCTGTGTTTAATTTGAGTCAGTTTATATTTTTTGTGATTGGCTGCCTGGCAACATTTGCATTAGTTTGCCTGCTCTTTCCGCACCTCTTCACCCGTCAAAAGAAATTCTATCCGAAGCGCGTCATTACTGCTTTTGAAAGCAGGATGTTTACACGTCTGAAAGATGCCTTTCCCCATCATCATATTCTGGCACAAGTCGCGTTTAGTGCTTTGATCACGCACGATCAGATGAAAATGCGTAATCAATTTAATCGTAAAGTCACAGACTTCGTAGTACTTGATCGTGAATATAATGTAGTGGCGATTGTCGAACTGGATGATCCGAGTCATATTGGCAAAGAGCAGGAAGATGCTGAACGTGATGCGATGCTGATTGCAGCAGGTTATACCGTGATTCGATACACCCAGATTCCAACTATCAGACAACTGCAAAGGGATTTAAGATAAGTTAAGCTGCAATTGCGGTACTTTCCGGTGCAGCTTGAATTGGATTGATCAAAGCCTCCTGCTCCGCTTTTAATTTCTCGGCAGCTTTTCATGCTTCAAAATTAACCTATCCTCGTCCAATTTAGCGTCTCATCACAAGCATTCTCAGTTAAACCTGCCTTTCTGCAGGATTAGGGTGATAAAGTTTAAATTATCGCTCTATAATCCTTTCGAAAACAAAATATAAGTCAGATGACCTGATTGGCCTGTTCCATTTCCGGCCATCATCACCTTGCTTATTTTTGGCGTTGTTTTTTTATTCAGTGATCGTTCATTTATGCAAAATTCTATTCGTATTGGTATCGCGGGTTACGGTAATCTTGGCCGCGGTGTTGAAACTGCCATCCAGAAAAATCCTGATATGCAGCTTGTCGGTATTTTTACTCGCCGCTCACCAAGCAGCGTCTCTCCTTGCTTTGCAGAAACTCAAGTGTATAGCATGGATGCACTATTAAATGAGTTTAGCGATAAAATTGATGTGCTGATTCTTTGTGGCGGCTCTAAAGATGACTTGCCACAACAGGCGCCTATCTTTGCAAGTAAATTCAATACTTTAGATAGTTTTGATACGCATGCACGTATTCCGGAATACTATGCTGCAGTCGATGCACCCGCCCTTGCTAACAAAAAAACAGCCATGATTTCTATTGGCTGGGATCCTGGCATGTTCTCGATTAACCGTTTATTTGGTGAAGCGCTATTACCAGATGGCGAAACTTATACTTTTTGGGGTAAAGGCTTAAGCCAAGGCCATTCGGATGCGATCCGCCGTGTACCTCGGGTGAAAGCTGGTGTTCAATATACCATTCCATCCACTGATGCTATTGAACAAGTCCGCAGTGGCGCACGACCTGAGTTAAGCACCAAAGATAAACATCATCGTGACTGTTATGTGGTCTTGGAACAAGGAGCTGATGCAGCAACAGTTGAACAAACCATCGTCAGCATGCCTGATTATTTTGCAGATTATAATACGACTGTGAATTTTATCAGTGAGGAAACTTTACTGAAAGATCACCAAGATATGCCACATGGCGGTTTTGTCATTCGTAGTGGTAATACCAGTGATGCACAAAAACAGGTGATTGAGTTTTCTTTAAAGCTGAATAGCAATCCAGAGTTTACTGCAAGTGTTCTAGTGGCTTATGCCCGTGCCTGCTACCGTCTGAATCAAACTCAGCAATATGGTGCCAAAACAGCCCTAGATGTAGCACCTGCCCTACTTTCAATTAAATCTTCAGAACAATTGCGCAAAGAATTGCTTTAAGATGATTTAAATATAGCCACCGATCGGATGATGGGTGGCTATATTTTTCCATTCTAGAATACAGCTTGCCTAATTACTAAGTATCGAATATCTACAGTCAAATCATCGTTTGCAGAAACCCATGCAACTATCTACTACACAGACATTTGCAGTATTAGACAAGTGCAAAGGGATTTTAGATAGATTAAGGTGCTGTTGCACTACTTTCAGACGCAGCTTGAGTTGAATCTGCCTTAACATCCTGCTCTGCTTTGAGCTTTTCCGCAGCTTCTCGTGCTTCAATACGCGCAATCATATCTGCCTGCTGCTGCTTGTATTTTTCCTGATTTTTAGCATCACTATTCACTGCAAGAAATGCCATACTAATTAAAAATACCGGAATACAAAGTGCAAGCGTACCGAAGATCAATAGCTTTTTGACACTGCGGGGCTGTGGCTGCTCGGACATAACAAACCTGCTTTAATTTCGTCATTTAATTACACTGCCCAATATAACAAAATAAAGTCATAGCTCAAGCCTTATAGATTAGGCAATAACAAAAGCATCCTTATAGGACGCTTTTTTCTCAGTCGATAGACAGTCACTACCTCAAAGCCAGTAGTATTCCTGCAAAAATAATCAATCCAATCCAGCGGTTATGCCTAAACGCCCAGAAACACAAATGTGGATTTTTATCTCGAGTTTTAAACCATTGGTAAATAAAATCGAGAGCGACAACAATTAATGCAGCCAAACCAAATGGAATCAGTAAATTTTCTAGCCAAAGTGCTACAGCAATCAAAAGAATACTAATGGCCTGCAAAGCGCTAATGATCTGAATATCATATCGACCAAATAAGATCGCGGTTGATTTCACCCCAATCTTTAAATCGTATTCACGATCTGCAATTGCATATTGGGTATCATAGGCTACGGTCCAGGCCAGATTACCAAAATATAAAAGCCAGCAGGTTAAATCCGGCGTTTGTCCAACTGCGGTATAAGCCATCGGAATCGACCAGGAAAATGCTGCACCCAAAAAGACTTGAGGTAAATGGGTATAGCGCTTCATAAAAGGATAAATAAACGCTAAAAATAAAGCCCCAAATGACCAGTAAAAAGTTTCGATTGGCAGAAAAAATAGTAGGCAGGCACTGGCAGACACCAAAACCAGAAATACCATCACAGCTTCTTTGGCACTGATAATCCCAGTTGCTAGCGGACGGTTTTTAGTACGCTCCACATGTGCATCGACTTTACGGTCAGCAAAATCATTAATGGCACAGCCTGCCGCCCGCATAAAAATCACACCCAAAATCATGGGAATTAAAATTTCAATACGTGGCATTCCCTGAGCTGCAATCCACAGCGCCCACATGGTAGGCCAAAAAACCAGTTCAGTCCCAATCGGTTTATCAAAACGACAAAGATAATAATAGGCGCTAAGACGCTCACGCCAGGTGATTGCTTGTGCGGTTGCCATAAAAATCAAGCCCGTGAATTTTGTATAAAGTGTTCAAATGCCGGTAAAAATGTTTCTTGTACGATAAATTTACAGCCGTGCCAAGTATAGCAGCTCTGACGGGTCCAGCCCTCATCTAAAAGTACCACCCGACGCTGGCAGAGTGGATTGGTGCGCTGAAACAGAAACAAGCCAATCGGTTTGGTGCCAATATGCTGAAAAATTCGGGCTTTTTTTTGCAGGCTTAAAATCGGAAAGATGCTTTTGGCTTTCACCCAAGGAGACTGTTCCGAGCCGTATAGATAACTTTCACGCACCCAGGAAGTATGCTGATGTGACATCTGCATCCATTTGGCATTGGCAAAGCCTAAACGCTGAAAATGCTCTTGAATTGGCTCGACATGGAATTGTCCTTGCGCCAAATCGGTCAGTTGTTGCGTGAGTGAACCCGATGCATACAGCCACGGTTTTAACTCAACAGGCAGAGTTGACAGCAACACACGCTGATTTTGATTTCTAGAACGACTATTCATTGTTAACAGTTATCTGTTTTTGCAATGATTTCATATTTGCCTTGTGGGGTTTTAATTAAAATAAAACCTTCAGCACTCAAATAAAATGATTCTGGATAAGCATAATCCAGCGCTATTTCAGGATTTTTCAGCGCCACAAATTGAGCCTGCTTATAACCCTCGGGAGTCCGCCCCACTTCAAGATAAGTCACTTCAGAGAAGTTCAACTTAAAACCTTTGTTATGATCTTTTGGATCAATCCATGGATAAAAGCTGGTGTGCTTTTTACGTTGTGCCATTTAAGCCCATCAATCATTTAAAATTATAAATAGATGATACAAAAAAACCCGCGACATGCGCGGGTTTTCTTCGCTTTAATTCGTGATGAATTACAAGCTGTAGTACATATCAAATTCAACTGGGTGAGTAGTCGTGTTTAGACGACGAACTTCTTCAGTTTTAAGCTCGATATAAGCATCAAGCATTTCTTTCGTGAACACGCCACCTTTTAACAGGTAATCATGATCCGCTTGAAGTGCTTCAAGCGCCATATCCAGGCTATGCGCCACTGTAGGGATTTTTGCTTCTTCTTCCGGTGGAAGATCGTACAAGTTCTTGTCAGCAGCTTCACCTGGGTGGATCTTGTTTTGAATACCGTCAAGACCAGCCATCAACAATGCCGCGAAACCTAGGTACGGGTTCATCATTGGATCTGGAAAACGCGCTTCAATACGCTTGCCTTTCGGGCTAGACACGTAAGGAATACGGATAGATGCAGAACGGTTACGCGCTGAGTAAGCAAGCATAATCGGTGCTTCGAAATGTGGAACCAAACGCTTATACGAGTTTGTAGAAGGGTTAGTGATCGCATTCAAAGAACGGGCATGTTTAATTACACCACCGATGAAGTACAACGCCATTTCTGAAAGGCCTGCATATTCATCACCAGCAAACAGGTTTTTGCCGTCTTTAGAGATCGACATATGCACGTGCATACCAGAACCGTTATCGCCAACCATTGGTTTAGGCATAAAGGTTGCTGTTTTTGCATATTGATGCGCAACGTTCCAAACCGCATATTTGAACTGTTGAACTTCGTCTGCTTTACGCACCATAGTGTTGAAGCTCACACCAATTTCTAACTGGCAAGAAGCAACTTCGTGGTGATGTACTTCTACACGACCTGGACCCATGATGTCTTCGATACGCGCACACATGTCTGCACGCATGTCATGTGAAGAATCTACAGGAGGAACTGGGAAGTAACCGCCTTTTACGCGTGGACGGTGACCAGAGTTACCGCCTTCGTAGTCTTTGTTAGTTGACCAAGCAGCTTCTTCAGCGATCAATGTATGGCGCGCGCCAGACATGTCGATTTCCCATTTTACTTCGTCAAATACGAAGAATTCTGGTTCTGGACCAAAGAATGCAGTGTCACCGATACCGGTAGATTTCAAATATTCTTCTGCACGGCGCGCAATCGAACGTGGGTCACGATCATAACCTTGACCAGTTGATGGCTCGATTACGTCACAAGTTACAACAACTGTTGGCTCTGCAAAGAACGGGTCGATAAAACCTGTTGCCGCATCCGGACGTAAAATCATGTCCGATGCTTCGATGCCTTTCCAACCTGCAATTGAAGAACCGTCAAACATTTTGCCGTCTTCAAATGTATCTTCATCAATACTGTCTGCTGGGTAAGTGACGTGTTGTTCTTTACCCTTGGTATCAGTAAAGCGAAAATCGACCCATTTTGCGCCACTTTCTTGTATGAGTTGAAGGACCTTGTTCGCCATGCTCATTTTGCTCCGATGTTTTTGTTGCACCCGTGAAGTGCGTGTTAGCAGTTGATAGTTATTAAGCAATTACCGTACCAACTTTTAAAAGTATAGATAAAATATTGAAATCTTTATAAGAAATCATGAAGTGACAAAAATACTTTGCGGCTATTATACTAGCTGCAAAACTAAATGCACTATATTCAAGCATTCTTCATTTATTTTATTTCAGCTTTATTTTTTTGGCGCACCTAAATAGTGCATGTATCTATAAAGATGTATGAGAAACATAGCTTTTTATAGCAAATATGCTGCTTTTTCTTACTTTTGTTATGTTTTTACTTGTTTTTGGCTAAAAATTGAGCGTTTTTTGGTAGATATCAGTAAAGAAAATTTTGCGATTCATTTGGGATTGTATGCCTATTATGAGGCATTTTCTTTAAATCTACTTTCAATAGAAAAGTTTATATAAAGCTTAATTATTCAAGTGATGTTTTTTTCATCAAGCATTTTACCTCTCTTTGATCTCATTTTTTCATTTTTAAGTTTTACTCTAAAAAATATTCATTTAAAACTTTCTCTGAGTAAGCCTATTACTTTAAATCATGATTAAAATTTTATTTAATTTTCTATAGGTTTCTAAAGCCAATAAATTGAACGAAATTGTTGCGCCGAATGCAGCTATTTTTTGCTATGATGAAGCGTGCTTTATTTTCACACAATGAAATCAATGATTTAGTTGTGTCAGGCAAGTGCTTGCAACACGTATAAATAAAGTACGATCTGGACCACATTAGCACAGTTAAGTGCATTAATTTCAATAGGTTAAGCTCATGCTTTTAATGATCGACAACTATGACTCCTTTACTTATAACATCGTCCAATATTTTGGCGAACTGAATCAAGAAGTAAAAGTAGTCCGTAATGATGCCGTGACATTGGAAGATATAGAGCGATGGCAACCTAAGTATTTAGTGATTGGCCCCGGCCCGTGCTCGCCAAGTGAGGCAGGAATTTCTATTCCTGCCATTCAGCATTTTGCTGGCAAAATTCCTTTACTGGGCGTTTGTCTTGGTCATCAAAGTATTGGTCAGGCATTTGGCGGTGATATCGTGCGTGCCAAACGTGTCATGCATGGCCGTCTGTCTGATATGTACCACAGTGATACCGGGATTTTCAGCAATCTTCCTTCTCCATTTCCTGCAACGCGCTATCATTCACTGGTGATTGATCAAGCCACCTTGCCCGAATGTCTGGAAGTGACCTGCTGGACCAATGAAGCTGACGGCTCTATGGAAGAAATTATGGGTGTGAAACATAAGACATTGCCGGTCGAAGGCGTGCAGTTCCATCCCGAATCGATTCTGAGCCAGCATGGTCATCAAATCTTTAAAAACTTTCTCGAAATTTATGCCTAAGAACACCTTATGAATATTCAACAAGCTTTAAGCAATATTACTAAAAACATTCACCTGACTCAGGATCAAATGCAAGACGTGATGCGTGCCATCATGTCAGGTGAAGCGACCGATGCCCAGATTGGTGCCCTGCTGATGGGCTTACGCCTAAAAGGCGAAAGCATTGATGAGATTACCGCAGCTGCACGTGTCATGCGTGAACTTGCCACCAAAATTGATGTCAGTGATATTCCATATTTAGTGGACATCGTGGGTACAGGCGGTGATGGCCAGAACCTGTTTAATGTTTCTACTGCTTCTGCATTTGTAATTGCAGCAGCGGGCGCAACCATTGCCAAACATGGTAACCGCGGCGTTTCGACCAAATCAGGTTCGTCGGATTTACTGGAACAGGCCGGGATTAACCTGGACCTGAACATGCAGCAGACTGAACGCTGTATCCGTGACGTTGGTGTCGGTTTCCTGTTTGCGCCGAATCATCATCAAGCCATGAAATATGCAATCGGCCCACGTAAAGAATTAGGAATTCGTAGTATTTTCAATTTACTTGGCCCGCTTACGAATCCGGCCGGAGTAAATCGTTTAGTCATTGGCGTATTTTCCAATGAACTCTGCCGTCCGATTGCGGAAGTCATGAAACAGCTCGGTGCTGAACATGTGATGGTGGTACATTCACGTGATGGTCTGGATGAAATCAGTATTGCCTCTTCAACTCATGTTACTGAACTGAAAAATGGTGAAGTCACTGAATGGGAAATTATTCCTGAATCGGTCGATATTGAGTCGCAAACCCTGACCGGACTGATTGTGGAAGATTCTGCGCAAAGTCTGGCTTTAATCAAAGATGCACTGGGCAAGAAAAAATCAGACATCGGTGATAAAGCCGCGAACATGATCGCGCTGAATGCCGGCGCGGGTATTTATGTCTCCGGTTTAACCAGCAGCTATAAGCAAGGTGTTGCGCTGGCACATGACATTATTTACGGCGGTCAGGCACTTGAAAAAATGAGTGTGCTGTCTGAATTTACCAAAACCATTAAACATTACGAAGCTTAATTCGGTCAGGGATTTTGATCATGGTGGATATCGCAAACACAATTTTAGGCAAGATTGTTGACCGTAAAAAAGAAGAGTTTGCCCTACGTTTAAAGCAGAAAAGCTATAAAGATCTGGAAGAACTGGCACAAGGTGCATCACCTGTGCGTGGTTTTGCCCGGTCTTTAGTGTCGAAACGTCCGGGTGTCATTGCTGAAATTAAGAAAGCTTCGCCATCTAAGGGCATTATTCGCGAGAACTTTAACCCTGCGGAAATTGCAGCACAGTATCAGAAGGCAGGCGCAGCCTGTTTATCGGTGCTGACCGATGTAGACTTTTTCCAAGGACATGATGACAATATTCAGATTGCCCGTTCACATTGCGACCTGCCTGCACTGCGCAAAGACTTTCTGATCGATCCTTATGGGGTCATCGAAGCACGTGCCCTGCATGCAGACTGTATCTTGCTGATTGTGGCTTGCCTGTCTGACCAGCAGTTAGATGAAATGTCCAAAACTGCATTTGAACATCATCTGGATGTACTGGTTGAAGTTCATGATGAAGAAGAACTATCACGTGCTTTAAAGCTTTCTGATCGTTGTCTGCTCGGCGTGAATAACCGTAATTTAAAAACCTTTGATGTGGATTTAAACACATCATTACGTTTGAAAAAATTACTGGACCCTTCACGCCTGCTGGTGACTGAAAGCGGTATTGCTACTCCCGCGGATGTTGCGATGATGCAGAAAAATGATATTCACGCCTTTCTGGTCGGCGAAAGCTTCATGAAACAACCACGTCCGGATCATGCTTTCCGCGATCTGTTTGGTGAGCCTGAAGCGGTTTAAAATGTAAATGCTCACCTAAGCATTAAAAAAGCCCAATCTCAGGATTGGGCTTTTTTATTTTCAATATTGAAAAGTAGATCATAGATTCTCGAGCGTATTTAAAATCCTCAGCAATGTCATGAACGCAATTCAGTTCTCCTTTGTCTATTTTCAGACTATAATTCTTGTAAATTCCGCATCTCCCTTGTTTTTACATTATGAGTAAACACGATTCTTCATTATCTAAAGATCAGTACAACCTGCTGAAATCTTTTAAGAAGCAAATTACACAGCCGCAAACGCCTGCGGTCGTTGCCGCACCTGTTGAAAAGACTGTCGAGCAAGAAGCGTTAGAAGAACTGGAATTATTCCGCAAGCAAATGCAGGGCGTACAAAAAATTGAATCGGGAAATACGGTTCAACTGGACAAACCACGCAAGAAAAAGCCGGATGCACAAATCTTGGCAAAGCGTGCAGCGGCTACTGGCCCGCTGGAAACAGAGGCAATGGCTTTATCAGATACTCAGGCCATGCTCAATCCTGTCGGCAGTCAGGCCAACTTGAGCTATCGCATCGCCACCTTGCAGCATAAAGTGTTTGAAGACTTGAAAGCCGGTAACTTGCGCTGGTTTGAAGCTGTGGATCTGCATGGCTGTACCGTAGAAGAAGCGCGTCAAGCCGTGCTGCAGATTATCCAGATCGCCAAAGATGAAAACCAGAACGTGATTAAAATCGTACATGGCAAAGGTCCAGAAGCGATTTTAAAAACCTATGTCAACGGCTGGTTGCGTCAGCATCGTGATGTTTTGGCATTTGTCAGTGCACCTGAAAAGCAAGGCGGTACCGGTGCGGTATTGGTTTTGCTCAAACGTGCAGAAAAGAATCCAAAGTTCAAACAGTAAACGGTTTTAGCCTCAAAACAAGGCATTGTAAAAGTTTTCTGCTACAATGCCGTCCTTGTTCATTCTCAGTTTAAGTGAATACGTCATATGACTATGCAGCAATCCTACGCAAACATTCTTACTGCCGTTGGCGAAGATCTAAATCGCCCTGGTCTCAAAGATACGCCTGTGCGCGCTGCGAAAGCATTTTCATATTTAACCTCGGGTTATAGCCAGACACTTGAAGAAGTGACCAACAAGGCGGTCTTCCCTTCCGATAACCGTGAAATGGTACTGGTCAAAAACATCGAATTTTATTCGCTATGTGAGCATCACTTATTGCCATTTTATGGCCGCGTACATATCGCCTATTTGCCAGAAGGTCATGTTTTAGGCCTGTCTAAATTTGCCCGTATTACTGAAATGTTTGCACGCCGTTTGCAGATTCAGGAAAATCTGACTCAGCAAATTGCAGAAGCAGTGGCTGAAGTCACCAAAGCACGCGGTGTTGCAGTAATGATTGATTCTGCGCACATGTGCATGATGATGCGCGGTGTAGGCAAGCAGGAATCAACCACACGTACGGTATCATTTATTGGTGATTTTAAAACCGACAAAGAAACACGTCGTGAATTTTTAAGTGCGGTTCCAGAAAGCTATTAATTATTAAAGCTTAAAAATAAGTTACTCAAAGCCTCGATCATTCGGGGGTTTTTGCTTTTAAAGGAAGAGGATATCAATACTTAATTCAAAAGCTCACTTGCTATAAATAACACCTGGTAACAGGGTTTAAAGACCTGTCCCAAAACTTGCTATGTTTCAGTCTAGAACTCAAACAATTCCTGCTTGTGTTTGCAACAAGCCTACACTTGGATACACGATAAAGTTTTAATCCTGCCGCTCTCCCATTAAAGTAATTTGAAGTTGATATACAGCAAAGCGCTTTATATCTTTCTGATTGATTTTTAATGATAAGGAAAGTAACCATGGCGAATAGTAAAAATAACCAGGCGAAAGACAGCAAAAAATCAGCAAAAACTGCTAAAAAGACCCAAGATGAGAAACTGAAAAAGTCGAATAAGAGTAGTGACAAAGACAGTGATCGCAAAGTCACTAAAAAAGCGGCGAGCAGTAAATCTAAAGCGGCATCTTCTAAGAAAGACAATGCCAGCAAAGATGAAAAAGTGAAGGCGAAGAAAAATTCGAGCTCAAAAGCCAGTGATAAAGCGAAAGACCAAAAGACCTCTTCCGCGAAAAAACCGGCTAAAGCGAAAAGCAGCAACAAGAGTAAAGACGACACTAAAGTGAAAAAGTCTTCTTCAAAAAAATCGGCGCCTGCTAAAAAGCAGTCGAGTAGCTCCTCTAAGAGCAAGTCAACCAAGGCTAAAACCTCGAAGACCAGTTCAAAAAAATCGAAGTAAAATGAAAGCCCCTAGCTCTAAATGACAGGGGCTTTTCTGTATCCTGCCCCTTTATTTTTATAATTTGTATTAGCTGAAATATTGAGCAATTTTAAATTTCAGAAAAGGCCGAATATGAAGCCATCTGCCAAAGTAACCCCACCAAAACGCCCGTCACGTGTAGTTTCGAATAGTTTTGATTATTCTCTGGACTTTGCAAAGGTTAATTTCCGCAAACGACCGGAGCTCTACCGGATTGGCCGTGGTGAACAAGGTGTATTACTGGTTGAGCCTTATAAATCGGAAATCCTGCTACACTGGCGCTTTGCAGATGAAGCAAAAGCCCAAGCCAGTAGCGAGAAAATCTATCAGCTTTTCTTGGACTATTTAAAACAAGAAGATTTTATTGGTGCGGACATGGCACGCAAGTTTTTACAGATGGGTTTTACCCGTGCCCGGCGTTATGCCAACCATAAAGGTGGCAAAAAATACGACGGTCCGGTTCCGGAAGACAAAAAAGGTTTAAGTGGCGCGCATGGCCGTTCCGAGCTGCCCCGCAATCAGGAAGATCCTGTTAAAGCCGCTGCTGCCAAAATTTTTAAACAGAAATGGGATAAAGCTAAAAATCATCCCGAATATCTTCAGCAAAAACAGAAATTTCAGGACTTTATAGAACAGCAGTCTGCAACTGGATAAAAACCTTTCATTTAAACTGAGAGTGGCTGTGCGACTGGGTTCAGGGACTGATGAGTCATATATACTCTGTTACGCCCGTTGTTCTTGACCATATACAAGGCAGAATCTGCCGCATTCAGGAAGCGCTGATAATCCGGATGTCCATCATAAAGCACACAACCAATACTGACCGTAAATTTAAACTGCTGACCTTGTGCCGAATTAATCATGCCATTTTCAATATATTTACGAATACTTTCGGCAATATTCAGGGCACGTTTCTCATCAGTATCCACCAGTAATAGCAAAAACTCTTCGCCGCCGACCCGGAAAGCATAATCACTGCCCTGACTGTATTTTTGCAATGCTTCGGCCAGAAATTTCAAGGCCAGATCACCTGCTGCATGTCCAAATTTGTCATTAATACTTTTGAAATAGTCGGCATCAATGGCAAGTAAAGACAAAGGCGTATGATTCTTGCGGGAAAAAGTGATTTCACGTGAAATAATCGTATTCAAATAACGACGATTCAGTAACTGGGTCAATGAATCATTACCTGATTCAATATATTCGGCCACCTGAAATAACTGGTCCACCAGCAGCTGAATTTCGCGGTTCAAGTCACGGATCTGCTGGATTAGTCCCAGCATATTGTTTTTGTCCGTACAGTCCATAATATCTTGATTAAGTTCATCGACTTGATAAATTCGCTCAATGATTAAATCGACCTGATCAGAACCGGTAAAAGCATAAGAGGCTTTATGAATAAACCATAAACCAAACTCCGACTTGGACAACATCGGATGATTCAATTTTTCATGCTCAGAAAAGACCTTGAACATGAGCTCATTTTCCCAGTCTAGCAATGAACTGCGCTGTTTATCTTTTTGTACGGCCACATCCTGCATCGCTGAAAAAACACGATAACTGTGTTTAATTTCCTGATTCATGGCTGTTTTGGCTTCATAAGATCGGCACATGACTTCTGTGGCAAATCCCATGATCTGGACAATATAACTGCAGGTGGTCAACATACTGTGGTCAGGATTCTCATCCAGCAGTTCAAACATTTTACGCTCAATTTCACGTACACCGCGCATGATCAGCCAGGACGGAATTCCGACACGTGCATGCACATGCCCCACCATCGCCTGTTTCTGCACGGCATCGGCATAGCGTTTATTAATTCCTACACTAAAGCTTTCAAGTAGCCAAGAATTTAAAGTGTCGCGCAAGCGCTGTTGAATCAAGTCATCGGAAAAGAATTCTGCAGATTCCTTTTCAAGGAGCATGTTTTTATAGAATTCTTCCACCAGAATCAGGGAATGATCTTGAATAAAGTGAAACGCATGTAATAAGTCATCAGATGAATAATTTTGACAGATCTGTTCCCATTGCTCGGCCAGTCTTGCCATGCATTCATTATTCATACTGTCTGTTCCCCAAAACCTTGCAATTTGCACTCACATTATGTGACAAATATAACAAATATCAGGTATTTTTCCTAAAATATCGACCAGATTATTTGCACCAAACCCAGCTAATCTTTTTATACAAGGGAAAACCGAACTGTAGCCTCACAGATACACAGCACTTTATGAATAGTGTTGATCAGTTTTAACTCAATCTTAAAAATACCGGATCAAACCAAGACTCCATTGATCCCAGTCTTTGGACTGCTGTTGCTGATATTCCCAAGACAGCCGAAGTGCATGTTGTGGATTGAATGCATATTGGAGTTCAGTATTCAGTTTCAGCTGCCAGCGATGCGAATCCTCCCAATAAGGCAGTTCCACCTGCACCAGACTGTTGATCTGATCGCTCCAGATATTCTGGCACCCCACAGTAGGGCCTGCACCTACGCGCCAGCCTTGATCAAGTGCCTTGCCTGCCTGTAGCTGAGTTTGCATTTGTGCATAACATAGATGTTCACGGCTGACATTTGCCCAGCTATAACCGACCTGAGTTTTTAAGCTGGCAACGCCATGCTGCTCATCTTCACTAAACTGGCCATGCGCATTCAGTGCTTCCTGTTGCCAGCCCAGATTAAAACCCCAGGACAATGGCGTATTAAACGGATTGACGGGGTTATAGGAATTGACAGTAAATAGATCCAGATGTTCCAGCTTGAGTTCACTGTCACGATATTGCAAAGCCCCATCTAGAAACAACAATTGTGTGCCGGTTCGAAAACCGCCTTGCGGGTCGATGAGATCATGATAGGCCTGCCGATGCCCAAGCTGGACAAAAGATTCACCCTGAACCTGTCCGGCCTGAAGACTGATATTTCGTGCATGATGGCTTTGTACCGGGTCTATTTTTGGACGTTCAGGCGCTTTACGCTGCTTCTCGATATTCAGCTGACTTCTTAAGCCTAATAACTTGCGAAAACGTGGCTGGGAAAATGATTTATCGACTGTTTGTCGGAGAAAGTCCAGATATAAATGATCATAGGCCATTTCCAGAATTTTGGCCTGATCTTCTGCCGGATAGGGCTGCAAGATTGAAGGCATTGCACCTGTTTCTGCATAAGCCAGCTGATGCGCAGTTTTTGCCAGCGCTTTACCATGCTGTCTGGACTGTGCCAGCAATTGAGTTTCAAGCGCCGGACGGTAAACTTTCTGTTTGATCAAGCCCTGCTGTTCTACTACTTTTAGTGTTTCAATCGGAATCGCAGTCGAATTAAACTGTTTCTGTAGATTTAACTCGGGACGCACCAGATCAAACAGTCCCAGTAGGCGATAAGCGCAATTATCACTGATAAAATAATAAGGGAAACTTACATTTTGCATTTCCCAGAGATGCTGTACTAAAAACTTGGTCTCTTGCGGGCTTAAGTTTAATTCGTATTCCCACAAATCCCGGCTTTCAAAGTCACCATATTCTTTGACCTTGCGGTAATACGGCATCAGTGAATATTCACCCGGATATTGTCCAGTCAGCCCTTTCCAGGCAAAGGACCAGTTGTCATTGCCATCGACCGTCGCAGCATAGTTGACCGCATAAGAAATCAGATTGAGTTGTTGCTGGTCTTTAGGGTCCAGACGCAACAAGGTATGACCAAACATCGAGCTGGGATTACCCATAAAATCCGTGGCATAGATCAGGGTTGCCTGATAAGGCTTGACCTCGCCAATCCATTTATCCAAATCCGGGCAACTGACCGCAGGCAATTGTTGCTCGGAAATATTCAATTGCTGCATTAACCAGCTGCTGCGTGCAGGAAACTTACAGCGGACGGACTGATTCGGCTCTGCGCTCAGGAATAAAGCCTGAATGTTATGCTGCATTTCTTTTTTTAGATCAGTTTTTCCCTGCTCTGCCAGAAAATAGCCCGAATAGTTAACCTCGCTATGACCTTGGGGATTAGCATACATGAGACGTTGCCAGGTAGTGCTCTGATCCAGACGCTGAGTTTCGGCCTGAGCGATATAATGCTGGATGTCTGGATTAATTTCGCTAGAAAAACTTAAAGGGCTGAATGTCAGGCCCAACATGAAGAACGCATATTTCATTCAGTTAACTTATTCTCATCAATTTCTTTTAGTCATAAGAAAACCCTGCCAGAACAGCAGGGTTTTTAGGGTGCGGATCAGATGTAGGATTTCAATACTTCATCTTTGGCCATCACAGTTTGTAAGGTGCTTAAAACTTGTAATGTATTCTGGTTTTCTTCGGAATAAATTTCAGAGAAATTCTGCTTGGAAACGCTAAAGAAACGAGCTTTATCTTCAGATTTAATATTCAAAAGTTCAGCCAGAACATTCAGGCTTTCACCCTCTCCAACTGCCATATCACGCGCCAATGCTTCAGCGTTTTCATTGGTAAAGGTCACCACTTGAGCGGTTACAGTACCGCCCTGGCTACAACCTAAAGTACCAAAAGTGATCCCGAGCCACTGATTCGTGAACAGAACGTTGGTCGTACCTGCAAAGAGTTTAGGAATAATACCAGACTGACCCGCCCACACCTGGCTTCCGATACCACAACCGACATCTCGGTCAGCCATCGCCATGCTTGAACCAGTCGCCAATACCGCCGCCAGCATAATTTTTTTCAACATAGTTATTCTCCAATTATTCTCATGCAATCTTTGTTATTACTCTAATAATGTAATTTAAATTACATACTCAGCAGAGTAGCGACAAGTCAAGTTTGGCGCAATTGAAAAAATGTATGCTTTACATAAACATAACCTGATTGATTTTACTGTTCCTTGAGCGCCCAATCGCCTTGTGAATTACGCTGTCCCAAGATTTTCAGTACTAACACCAGACTCAGCAATAACAACAAATACCAGGAGCCCAGTTTGCCCCATCCCACCATATGCCATTGCTCAATCTGGCTTGGATAGAGCCAGATCTGGTAAAAGGTACTGATGTTCTCGGCAATCCAGATAATAAACGCCAGAATCAGCAGTACGGGTAACATCGGCAACTGAAAAGTATGCCGATTCAGCTGAAAGCGAATTCTGGTTTTCCAGAACATCAGCACGCTCCAGACAAATAAAATCACCCGATAATCGGGAATAAAAAACTTGCTCATAAAGTTGATATAAGACAAGACAGCCAATGTCAGCATATGGCTAAAACGCGGCAATTTTTCAAATGAAACCTGATATAGACGTAAAGAGCGCGCAAAAAAACTGCCGACCGCAGAATACATAAAACCGGCAAATAAAGGCACGGTCAGGATTTTAAATATTGCGGGTTGAGGGTAATGCCAGGAAGCAATTGCCGGATGGGTCAGGAAGATTTCCATCACCATGGCCATGAGATGAAATAGCGCAATCACTTTGGCTTCAGCCCAGGATTCCAGTTTGGTATAGAGCAATATCACCTGAATCAGCAAGGCAAAAAACAGCAGATAGTCATACCGGTAAAAACCGAAAAAGAGATCGCTGCCCATAGAAGCAGTCAGCGCAAAAGCCAGCAGGAGTAAAATCCCAAATAAGGCAGCCGAAGCTGCCTTATAAGTAAATTCAAACCCTGATTTGAATAGATCGATCAAGGTTTACATCCTAAAGATATTTGGCACTATACTCATGTACGGTATCAATAAATGCTTTTGGATTCGCCGGATCAACCCACTGGGTAATACCATGGCCTAAATTGGCAACATAACCGGTTTTCTCGCCATTGGCATAGGCATCATCCAGCATGGCTTTTGTTGCTTTAATGATGGTCTCTGATGAACCATATAAAGTTGCAGGATCCAGGTTACCTTGAAGTGCTGCACGACCCGCAACGGTTTGACGAGCAACATTTAGTGGCGTCGTCCAGTCCAGACCAAACGCATCTGCACCTGTCGCAATCATCGGTTCCAACCATTGGCCGCCACCTTTGGTAAACAGAATCACCGGAATCTTGCGGCCGTCTTTCTCACGTTGCAAACCAGCGACAATCTTCTGCATATAGTTCAGCGAGAACTCGATATATTCACGATGTGCTAATGCACCACCCCAACTATCAAAGATCTGTACCGCTTGTGCACCCGCATCGATCTGCGCATTCAAATATTCAGTCACTGCATCAGCCAGACGATCCAGTAAAGCATGCAAAACTTCAGGCTGCGCATACATCATCTGTTTGGTAAAACGGAAATCCTTGCTTGAACCGCCTTCGACCATATACGTTGCCAGAGTCCATGGACTGCCCGAGAAACCAATCAGAGGAACCTGACCGCCCAAGGCTGAACGAATGGTCGAAACGGCATTCATCACATAATCCAGATCCGACTTGGCATTAAATGCAGGCAGATTGGCGACATCCTGTTCGGTACGGATGGTCTTGTGAAATTTCGGGCCTTCACCGGCTTCAAAATACAGCCCCAGTCCCAAAGCATCCGGAACCGTCAAGATATCCGAGAATAAAATCGCGGCATCAAGATCATAACGGCGTAAAGGCTGCAAAGTTACTTCACAGGCCAGTTCAGTATTCTTGCAAAGCGAAAGGAAATCTCCTGCCTTGGTACGCGTTTCGCGGTACTCAGGCAAATAACGGCCAGCCTGACGCATCATCCATACTGGCGTAGCATCTACAGGCTCACGCAACAATGCGCGCAGAAAACGATCATTTTTTAAGGTCGTCATTCACATTCCTATCTTTCTTTGACATTGCCAACATCATAGCAAAAAGGTCGCAGTTTTAATAACTTCTGGCAACTTTAAAAACCGATCGGATTGAACGGCGACCTAGCGATTTACACAAAACAACTACTGCATCTCCACATTTTTTCTGTAATACTTATAGTGTTTTTTCACATAGTTAAAGAAATAATTTTTAAGGTTGAGTTACATGTTCGTTCGCACAATGCTCGCTGTGAGTCTAGGTTGCATTTTCGCAGGTCAAGTTTTTGCCGCGTCTACTGCTGAACAACCATTAAAACCCCAAGTGGTGACTGATGTTGCAGTGCAAGATCCGATTGATCCATTAGCAACTGAAGCTTCAGCGGCCCAAGCAGCACCTGCAGAAGCGCAAATTACCGCACAAGAACAACAAGACTTAAAACAGGCATCTGAAGCGCTGAATGAGCTACAGGATACCGAAGATCAGACTGCTTCTATTGGCGCAGCACCAAATACCAAAGCACCGACTAACTCTGCAGCGACCAAAGCTTCGTGGACTTTAGACGGCTTAAATAATGCCCAGTGGTATGAAAATATCGGTGCAGGTCAATTCCCAGTTTACGCACGTGCACATGTCATGCTGAATAATGCCCATGCATCACCGGGGGCGATTGACGGAACCAGCGGTAAAAATACACTAAAAGCCATTGCATCTTTCCAGCAAATGAATGGCATTAAACCGACAGGTGTTTTGACTCAGGAAACCTGGGATAAACTAGTTGCACGTCAGGGTTCTAAGCCAGCCTTTGTTGAATACACCATTACTGAAAAAGATCTGGCAGGCCCATTTGCCAAGTCTATTCCTTCAGATTATGCGTTACAGGCGAAAATGAAAGGCTTGTACTACACACGTGTCAGTGAAATGTTGAGCGAAAAATTCCATATGGATGAGAATTTCTTAAAGAAACTCAATCCAAATGCTAACTTTAATAAAGTTGGGGAAAAATTACTGGTCAGTAATGTACGTAATGACTTGCCTGAAGGTATTCACTTGATTGTTGCACATAAAGGTGCGAAACAACTGTACTTATTTAACAGTAAAAATCAAATGATCGCGTCATTCCCTGCCACCATTGGTAGTGCGGATACACCATCTCCGACCGGAACCTATAAAGTAACAGGTGTTGCACCAAACCCTTGGTACAGCTACTCACCGTCTAACTTTGTACAAGGTAAAAACTTAAAACCACTGTCTTTACCACCGGGTCCTAACGGTCCTGTCGGGAATATCTGGATTGGTTTAAGCAAGAAATCATTCGGTATTCACGGGACACCAAATCCATCTACCATTTCGAAAACAGCGTCACATGGTTGTATTCGTTTAACTAACTGGGATGCCAATGATCTTGGCCGTAAAGTCAAATCTGGGGTAACGGTTCGTTTCTTAGAATGATGATCGGTCTGCCGATTTGAATAAAAATAGCCTGCTTTTGAGCGGGCTTTTTTATTCCTTATGTTTACTTTCAGCTCTGTCGTTGCAAAAATGCAATGATCTGTCGCCTATTTGAGATTTTTTCAGTTATAAAACGACAGTATGATGATCTCAAGTTAAAAATAATGTCGAGATAAAATCATGAATGCTTTTCTACATCCTAGCGAAAATCGTGGTCATGTAAAAATGGGCTGGCTGGAGTCTAAACACAGTTTCTCATTTGGTAACTGGTATAACCCAAAGTATATGGGTGTCAGCGCTTTACGTGTCATTAATGATGACCTGATTGATGGACATCAGGGTTTTGGAACGCATCCACATGACAATATGGAAATCCTGACCTGTGTGCTGAAAGGAACCATTACCCATCAGGACAGCATGGGCAATCATGGCGGAATCGCTGCGGGTGAATGGCAACTGATGAGTGCAGGAACAGGTGTGCGGCACAGTGAAATGAACCAAGGCGACGAACAGGTCCATTTACTGCAAATCTGGATTATTCCAAATGAACGTGATGCCAAGCCGAACTATCAGCAAATCCGTCTTGACCCGCATGAGCAACCGAACCAGTGGCATTTGATTTGTGGTCCGAATGACAATGCACCGATGCATATTCGTCAGAATGCCGAAGTCAAAACTGCGGTGATTCAGCAAGGCCAAAGTCTGGAAGTGAAAGCGACCCAGCATATTAATTATGTACATGTTGTTTCTGGCACTGTCCAGATCGCTGAACATACAGTTGAAGCTGGCGGCGCAATTGCTTTTCTAGATGACACAGAAATTAAAGCAAGCGAAGATGCGCAAGTGATCTGGTTTGATTTGCCGGAAGTACCCAACTAAGCTTTTAAAGCTCTCAGCTCTAATGGCTATTGATCCCAGTGATTAATAGCCATTTTTTATACGTATAATCATGAATAAAAAATAATAGTTCGCAAAATCATAATAAGGCTGCTTAACCAATAAAATTATGCCTACTACCTATACAAATCCAACCAATTCTCATCACATTTTTACCTAAGCAATGCATTATTTAGGTGAATATAAACTGATCCCTTTCCATGGAATCCAGTGCTGTATAGCTTTAATCATTCACGACTGGTTTGATATTGTCTTTTGCAGCCATAAAGTGAATTAATCTTTTCATGTAGGTTAAATAAATAGAAGAGCATATCCGTATGAACCAAATTTTAGAGATTCAAAGCAGCCCGCAGCAAGCTTTGCTTTATTTATTAGCCTTTTTAAAACAACAAGATTATCAGTTTACGACCATTACACCGCTTTCCCACCAGCGAATTCTGAATCGAAAAAAGAATGAAATTTATAAGCACAGAACCCATCAGGATTTCTTTGGCTGGAATCTAAACTTTAAAAAAACTGATCTTGATTCTGCCCTTTTTACATTATTGCAAGAACATCAGCTTCTACAGGTTCAGGAAGATCAATACTTGAGTCAGGTTCGGGTTTCTTCACTCGATGGCGAACTTTTTATTCATTCAGCTTTTCCCACCACTCAGCAGGATGCGGTATTTTTTGGTCCGGATACTTACCGCTTTGTCTATCATCTTAAGCAATATCTAGCCACTCAGCCTCGCCCTTTTAAACGGGTCGTGGAAATGTGTTGTGGCACTTCAGCAGCCGCGATCAGCATTGCCAGACATTTTCCAGATGTGAATGAAATGATGGTTGCAGACCTGAATCCCAAAGCCTTGCTCTATAGCCAGATTAATATCAGTTTTGCCGGCTTAAACCATATTCATCCGGTTCAAAGTAATTTATTTTCCAATCTTGATGGAAAATTTGATCTGATTTTTGCTAATCCACCGTATTTAATTGATCCCGAACAACGTCAATATCGTCATGGCGGTAATGCGCTGGATGGCTGTGATTTATCATTCAGGATTATAAAAGAAGGTCTACAGCGCCTGAATTCTGGCGGACATTTATTTCTATATACCGGTGTGACCGTGACTGAACATGGCAATCTGTTTTTGCAGCATCTTAAAGATTTGATGAAACAGCATCAAAATATAATCTGGTCCTATGAAGAAATTGACCCGGATATTTTTGGTGAAGAACTGGAACAACCGGCTTACCAACATGTGGAAAGAATTGCGTTGGCATTAATCAAAATTGAAGTAGGCAATTAAAGAATATTTATTAATTATGGAATTTTAAAATTTTGACTTTGTTCGCTATCAGCTTATTTTAAATCGTTTTATTAAAATCATAGAAATAAAAAAACCCCAATCTTTCGACTGGGGTTTTTAAAATTTGGCGGAAGCGGTGAGATTCGAACTCACGGAGGACTCACACCCTCGTCGGTTTTCAAGACCGGTGCATTAAACCGCTCTGCCACGCTTCCATGGGCGCAATAATACGGAGCTTTTGTCCGGCTGACAAGTGAAAATTACAGTGAATGCAATCAACTGCATATAGTTTCATCAAATCCTTACAGTTTTGCTGCTAATTCCGCTCCCTCACGAATGGCGCGCTTGGCATCGAGTTCAGCAGCCAGTTTTGCACCGCCAATAATATGATACTGCGCCAAGGTATTTTCCCCAGCACTCGGCATCAGGTCTTTTACCGATTCCTGACCTGCACATACCACAATGGTATCTACACGCAATAATTGAGCATGACCATCCACCTCAATCCATAAACCTTCATCCGTGACAGATTTATATTGCACGCCGCGCAACATCCGCACAGCATGTTTTTTTAACTGGGCACGATGTACCCAGCCTGAAGTCTTGCCCAGTCCTGCGCCAAGTGGTGTTTTTTTACGTTGTAATAAATAAATTTCCCGTACTGGTGGTTCGACTTCAGCACGCTGTAACCCGCCTTCAGTCACATAATCTGGTTGGGAATCAACACCCCATTCACGTTTCCACTCATCCACAGGTTGCGGCTGTACCTGATGCGGCGGCTTTAATAAAAACTCCGACACATCAAAACCAATACCACCCGCGCCGATGACCGCAACACGATCACCGACAGGCGCGCCGCGTAGCACTTCTGCATAAGACAAGACTTGTGGTGCTTGACTGCCTTCGATATTCAAGGCACGCGGCACGACACCTGTAGCCACAATCACCTCATCAAAACCTTCACGCTCCAACTGCTCGCGATTGACACGGGTATTGAGACGCAGATCAACTCCGGTTTTTTCTAGCTGCACTTTAAAATAACGAATCGTTTCGTGAAATTCCTCTTTCCCTGGAATGACTTTAGCCAGGTTGAACTGCCCGCCTACTTCATGATTGGCCTCAAAAAGCGTCACATCATGCCCGCGACTGGCTGCGACCGTAGCAGCAGACAGACCTGCAACTCCCCCGCCAATCACTGCAATACTTTTCGGTTTTTTGGTTTTGATATAAACCAGTTCGGTTTCATAAGCGGCACGCGGATTGACCAGACAGGTTGCCCGCTGGTTTTTAAAGGTATGATCCAGACAAGCCTGATTACAGGCAATACAGGTATTGATTTCATCAACACGATTGGTCGCGGTTTTATTGACCCAGAAAGCATCGGCCAAAAGTGGACGTGCCATCTGCACCATATCTGCCTGACCAGAGGCCAGAATCGCCTCGGCAGTGTCTGGCATATTGATCCGGTTGGATGCAATCACCGGCACTGAAACATGTTTTTTGACTTCAGCGGTATAATCAACAAAAGCAGCTCGAGGCACGGAAGTCACAATAGTTGGAATACGTGCTTCATGCCAGCCAATCCCGGTATTGAGCAAAGTAATTCCTGCCTTTTCCAAAGCTTTAGCTACGGTAATCACTTCCTGCATGGTATTGCCATCATGTACCAAATCGAGAAGTGACAAACGGAAACAGATAATAAATTTCTCACCAATTTCAGAACGAATCGCTTTAACAATTTCTACGGCAAAACGCATCCGGTTTTCGATCGGGCCACCCCAACGGTCGTTACGCTGATTGACATGACGGCTTAAAAACTGATTCAGCAAATAGCCTTCAGAACCCATGATTTCCACGCCATCATAGCCGGCTTTTTTGGCAATGCTGGCAGTTTTTACATAATCCTGAATGGTATTCAGAATCTGTTTATCTGACATTTCACGCGGTTTAAAAGGAGAAATCGGCGATTTGATCGGACTGGCTGAAACCACAAAAGGCTGATAGCCATAACGTCCGGCATGCAGAATCTGCAAAAGAATTTTGGCGCCATGCTTATGCACTGCATGCGTTACCAGACGATGTGGCGCAATATCGCCCAAGGTATTCATGGTACCGCCCGCCGGCAACAACCAGCCCTGACGGTTTGGCGATATTCCCCCTGTAATCAGCAGACCTACGCCACCCTTTGCTCGTTCACCAAAATACGCAGCCAGTTTAGGATAGTTATAGAAGCGGTCTTCCAGACCAGTATGCATCGACCCCATCACCACCCGGTTTTTAATGGTGGTAAAACCCAAATGCAGTGGCTTTAAAATGTTGGCATAGCGCGTCGTGGTCATAACAAATCCCTGATTATATTTGGCTGAGCAAGTCATTCCCTTACTTTAACTGATTTTCAGAGGCTTTTTATGACCCGGAGTTCAGCATTTTCAGGCACAAACATCAATCTTCAACACCAGCTCGCTCTATACATGACCAATTAGTTCTGCCATTGTCGTGCGCTGGATTTCCATAATGCAATCGCACCCAATACTGTCCCAATCGGAAAACTGAACAGCATGAGGATTGCCATCACTCTGGATAATGTCCGCCCTGATCCATTACCCTGCTTCACCTTAATACTGGCCTGTATATTAAAAAACATCAGCAAGCCTAAAAGTAGCAACACCACACCTAAACTCAGCATGGAAATACTGGATTGCTGATATTCAAGATATAAAAACAGCACTGTACTAAAACCAATCAGGCCGGCATAAATCCCATGCAACAGTGCCAGCGTTTCATTCTTGGTTTTAGGATTTAAATTAGGTAAAGGTGGAATGCGAGTCGCCATGCTTTTATTCCTGTTTTATCTGATTTTTAAATTATTCGGCTGAATATAACCAATTTCTTCCGTTTTCAGCAGGATTCTGGTGAAAATCGTGCGATTTATGATTATTTAAGCCTATTGAATAGAGATTTTAAAACGAGTTTTTCTTTTCTAAAGCAAACCTAAATAAATTAATGATACAATTGATGCAATATGTATTTTTTCAGGCCACCAATTCTGGCGTGCCTATTTCATATCATTAGGATGAACAATGTCTGATAATGCAACTATCTTGCAGAATGTCCCAGTAGGTAAAAAAGTTGGTATTGCCTTCTCTGGTGGTCTAGATACTTCTGCTGCTCTTTTGTGGATGAAACAAAAAGGCGCTGAACCTTATGCTTACACAGCTAACTTGGGTCAGCCAGACGAAGACGATTACGATGCGATTCCAAAAAAAGCTGAAGCTTATGGCGCAGTAAAAGCACGTTTAATCGACTGCCGTTTACAGCTTGCATTAGAAGGTATTGCTGCAATTCAATGTGGCGCGTTCCATATTTCTACAGGTGGTATGCCTTATTTCAACACGACGCCATTGGGTCGTGCAGTAACTGGCACCATGCTGGTAACTGCCATGAAAGAAGATGATGTTAACATCTGGGGTGACGGTTCGACTTATAAAGGCAACGACATTGAACGTTTCTACCGTTATGGCTTGTTGACCAATCCTGCGCTTAAAATTTACAAGCCTTGGTTAGACCAAACTTTCATTGACGAGCTGGGCGGCCGTGCGGAAATGTCACAGTTCCTGATCGACAATGGCTTTGACTATAAAATGTCAAAAGAAAAAGCCTATTCAACTGACTCAAACATGCTGGGTGCGACACACGAAGCCAAAGATCTTGAATACCTGAATGCAGGCATCAAAATCGTTGAGCCAATCATGGGCGTTGCATTCTGGAAAGATGACGTAGAAGTAAAAGCTGAAGAAGTATCGATTACTTTTGAAGAAGGCTTCCCGGTTGCCATCAACGGTCAACGCATTGAAGATCCAGTTGAGTTCATTCTTGAAGCGAACCGCATCGGTGGCCGTCACGGTCTAGGTATGTCGGATCAAATTGAAAACCGTATCATCGAAGCGAAATCTCGCGGTATCTATGAAGCTCCGGGTATGGCGCTGCTTCACATTGCTTATGAGCGTCTGGTAACGGGTATTCATAACGAAGATACGATTGAACAATACCGCATTAACGGTTTACGTTTAGGTCGTTTGCTGTACCAAGGTCGCTGGTTCGATTCTCAAGCGCTTATGCTACGTGAAACTGCACAGCGTTGGGTCGCTAAAGCAGTTACCGGTACTGTAACGATCGAACTGCGTCGTGGTAATGACTACACCATTATGAATACTGAATCTCCGAACCTCACTTATGAAGCTGAGCGTTTGACTATGGAGAAAGGTGATTCTATGTTCTCGCCGATGGATCGTATCGGTCAGTTGACCATGCGTAACCTCGACATCACGGATACTCGTGCTAAACTGGGCATCTATACAGAGACTGGTTTACTCGCAGTTGGTTCAGCATCTGCAGTGCCACAACTGAAAGACAAAAACTAAGTTTTAGTCATTTAAGTTGCATAAAAAACCGCTCCTGATGAGCGGTTTTTTATTGATGATTGTTCTATTCATTTTAAAAATATCTAGCCATTTGCAATATCTGAATTCACTGAACGAATGGACTGATAATAAATCTGATTGCGTCCAAGCTGTTTGGCGCGGTATAGCGCCTGATCCGCGATTCCTAATAAGGCGTCTTTATCAATATCATCTTCACCACGATAAACGGTAATGCCTAAACTGATGGTGATATGTTTCGCAACCAAGGATTTTTCATGTGGAATTTCCAGACGGTCAATCGCCTTAAAGATATTTGAAGCCACCGCATAAGCACCATGTGCATCCGTTTCTGGCAAGAGCACCACAAACTCCTCCCCGCCATAACGCGCGACAAAGTCCATATGTCGGATCGCATTCTTGATGGTTTTGGCAATAGTCGAAATGACATCATCACCTTTCTGATGCCCATAAAAATCGTTGTAATTTTTAAAGAAATCTACATCGATAAACAGAATCGCCAAAGCCGTTTCTTCACGGCGTGCACGTTCAAAATGGACCTCCAGTGTCTCATCAAAGGTACGTCGATTGGAAATTTTGGTCAGTTCATCGTACTGACTCAAATGTAATAATTCGTTGGTATGAATACGCTGGATCTGCTCACTGATTCTGGCGCGAATGCTATAGAGAAAAATCACACGTTCACGGGCAAAAATCATATGGCTAATCACATAACCCAGCAAGCAACTTCCAATTAAAGTCCGGCCAAAAACCATAGGATTAAATTCAACTGAAAGGCTAAACAATAGAAGAATAGTAGTTGCCGCAGCGAGTAATCCGGTGACCAGCATCTGAATCGGTTTAATACCGGTCAGAATATAACCCAAGATATACACGATCGTGACTATGGCCATGGACTGATGCTGCAAGGCATCAGTTTTAATCGACATGGTAATGCATGAAATTGACACCTGTATCCAGAACACCAACAGCATCGAAGCCTGTGGAAAAAAGCGCTTGATCTTGGGTAAACAGGAGAACATATAAAAAATGATTAATGACATGCCGCCGTTGAGCAAGCCCAACATACACAGGACAAAATCATGCACGAAATATTCTTTGCTGATGCTCCAGTAATCTGTAGGAATCATTACCACTAAAAAAAGGAAATAGGCCAATACCCCAGCCCACACATATTTTTCGACATGTTTGCGGGCGCGTTCCAGATTTTTGGTCCAGAATTCTTGTTCCAGATGTTGAGGGAAGACCGGGCCTACACGCTGACTTTGCCGTGTAATCAGTTGTTCTATGTCTTCTTTATCATCTTGCAATTTCGCTAGATTGTACTTGTATTCCATTGCCAAGTATTTATGTAATTTTTTTATTAATTTTAAAATAACATACTTTTTAAAATTAATTTATACATATCCCTTATTTTGTAGCGCTTTCTCGTTACCATTTTTACTATAGATGGATTATCATTTGTTTTATTTGTTCGACTGAATTTGCCTTGAATACGATTACGATTCTCCAGCCAGATGATTGGCACGTTCACCTGCGTGATGGTTTAGCACTTCAACGTACCGTTCCAGATTTAGCCAAGCAGTTTTCTCGCGCCATTTGCATGCCGAATCTGGTGCCACCCGTTAAAACCGTCGAAGAGGCCAATGCCTATCGTGAACGCATCATGGCGCACGTACCTGAAGGGATAAATTTCGACCCGCGTATGGTGCTGTATTTCACAGACAACACCCCGGCAAGTGAAGTTAAAAAGATCAAAGAATCTGCGCATGTCAATGCCATCAAGCTCTATCCTGCGGGTGCAACCACCAATTCTGATAGTGGTGTCAGCGACATGAGTAAAGTGTATGGCGTAATTGAGCAGCTTGAAGAACATCAGGTGCCTTTATTGCTGCACGGTGAAGTGACGCATAATCATGTCGATATTTTTGACCGTGAAAAGCGTTTCCTGGATGAAGTGCTGGCACCATTACTTAGACAATTTCCCAAGCTGAAACTGGTGTTAGAGCACATTACTACCAGCGAAGCAGCAAACTTTGTACTTGAGCAAGACCGTAATGTCGCTGCAACCATTACGCCGCAACATTTATTGTTTAACCGCAATGACATGCTGGTGGGTGGCATCAAGCCGCATTTCTACTGCTTGCCAATTTTAAAACGTCAAACCCATCAGCAAACCTTGCTGGAAGTGGCGACTAGTGGCAATCCTAAATTTTTCCTAGGCACAGACAGCGCACCACATTCAAAAAATGCAAAAGAAAATGCGTGTGGCTGTGCAGGATGTTATAGTGCGCCGACTGCCATTGAGCTGTATGCTCAGGCATTTGATCAAGTGGGTAAAATTGAACGTCTGGAAGGTTTTGCCAGCCACTTTGGTGCAGACTTCTATGGCCTGCCACGTAATACCAGTACCATTACACTGGTTAAAGAAGATCAAGTAATCCCTGAAAGTTTAGACTATTTGGATGGTGAACAGATTATTCCGCTCTATGCGGGTAAAACCATTCAATGGAGAAAAGTGTGACAAATGAAACCCTCCCAATCATTGGTCAACGTTTTCGTGGATTCTTACCTGTAGTTGTCGATGTCGAGACGGCAGGTTTTAATGCACAGACTGATGCATTGCTGGAAATTGCGGCCATTCCGATTGTTTATAATGAGGATGGCCAATTTGTGCCGGGCCAAGCTTACCATGCACATATCAATCCTTTTGAAGGGGCCAACCTCGATCGCAGGTCACTGGAATTCATCGGCATTGATCCGTCAAATCCGATGCGGATTGCCATGGCTGAAGATGAAAAAACCGCATTAAAGCGTATTTTCAAATCGGTCAATGACGTGCGCCGTCAGCAAAACTGTACCCATGCGGTTTTGGTGGGTCACAATGCACATTTCGATTTAGGTTTTGTTCAGGCAGCAATTGCCCGTACCGGCACCAAAAACCAGAACCCGTTCCATAGTTTTTCTGTGTTTGACACGGTGACCTTGAGTGCGGTGATGTTTGGTCAAACCGTACTGGCGAAATCCTGTATTCAGGCCGGGATCGATTTTGATGGCAAAGAAGCTCACTCTGCGTTATATGACACACAGAAGACGGCTGAACTGTTTTGCTATATTTTAAACAAACTCGCGCCTCACCTGCTTGACACTCTGGTGGCGGATCAATAAGATACCGCCATCTTCTAAACGTCCCTATCGTCTAGAGGCCTAGGACATCGCCCTTTCACGGCGGTAACCGGGGTTCGAATCCCCGTAGGGACGCCATATATTTTCCTCCCTTTTCATATTTTTATTTTTCAGCGACTTAAGCTGCTTAAATCTTACACATTTAAAGCCCAATTAATGCAAATAATTCTCATTACTATTGATTGCCTTCTTAAATTTAATGATAATCACTTCCATTATCTTTCGCATATTCAACCCTTCTCATGCATTTTGCTTATTCCCCACTTTCTATTGCAGTTTTAACAGCTTTATCAACATCTAGTTTTGCAAAAGAATCGAATTATCAAGAGCCTGTTCTCAATGAAACAACGATTAAGTTCAACACAATTATTATCGAAGCTCAGCAAGAAAATGAAGTTGGAAAAACCATTTATTCAAAAGAAGATTTAGAAAAGACGCCGAATAGCTCAAAGAACATTACCGATTTTTTAAAAGTGAATCCGAATGTGCAGTTTAGTCAATCACAGTTAGCAGCAGGCTCACAAGGTGAAATTAAACCTGCCGAAATCTCTATAAATGGCGCACAAACCTTCCAAAACAATTTTATTGTGAATGGTGTTTCCAACAACTTACGTATTAATCCAGCAAATTCAAACATAAATACATTTCAAGATATTGGGACTGGCGCACAAGCTATGGCAGTGAACACTGACCTACTTTGTGAGCTTGAAGTATTAGATAGCAATGTGTCTGCCGCTTATGGTCAATTCACAGGTGGGGTTGTAAATGCTAAAACATGTGCACCGCAAACAGAGATAGGTAAAATTCACGGTTCTATCACTTACGATTACACTGAAAGTGATTGGGCTCGCTACAACTCAATTTCACCTTTAGAAAAAAGTAAATTTGAAGAACCTACAGATGACTACCAAAAGGAATATACCAAACAAGGTCTAAGCACCAATATTTATGGGAAGCTCTCGAATGATTGGGGCTTTAATGCTTATGCTTCTCAAAGAGAGTCCATTATTCCAGTCAAAAGTGGCTTTGAAACACCTAAAACAATTGATCAAGAACGACATATCTCAAATCTTGGTGCAACATTATTTTATACACCAAACGCCTCAACCAAAGCGAAGTTTGGTTTCGATTATGGTTTGCTCGATAGCTTAAGTTATGTGGACAGCAATCGTGATTCAGGTAGTACTACTGAGACAGAAACACTTACATTATTCTCTGAACTCGAACACCAATTCAATCTAGGTACTCTCGTACATAAACTTAATTTCCAAAACTCGGCGACACAACGCATTGCAGATAATAACTACAGTATGCATTGGTACTACGCCGAAGGAAGTAAAGATTGGAATAATACCGATGTTGTTCGAGAAGGCGCCATCATGGGAGAAATCAAACAACTCCAAGACGTTCTCTCTTACGACCTACAAGCCAATATAGACCCATTTAAAGTTGGTCAATCCCAACACAACATGACTCTAGGTGCGGGTTATAGCCATGCTCATGTTGAGTGGAAACGAGCCGAGGATGTTTTACTCGCGACAAAGATCAACTTAAAAAAACTTGGCAAAGATACTACCTGCCTTCAAAGTGACCCATATTGTGATGATAAACTAACGATAAATGGTTGGAATGGACAATATATCGCTGGTGGCACTCTGTACAAAGCTGGTGATATTCAAGCCCAGCAAGATCGCCTAAATATATTTATTGAAGACAATATTCAATGGAATGATCAAATTTCAACACGTCTTGGTGTTCGTGCTGATTATGACTCTTTAAGTAGTAATATCAATATTGCTCCTCGTAGCCATCTCTCTTACAAACCCTTTAGTAATGATCAATTGCATTTATCCGCTGGGTGGAATCGCTACTATGGTCAGCAAACGTTAGGTACAGAACTGGATGAAATTCAAAATGATTTGCTCTATAAACTGTCACGTGAAAACCCACATGCGCCTTGGGTAGAAACACAAACTGCACTATCCAGCGGTGCGCGTAGTTCAGCGCTCAATCCCCCTTTCAGTGACGAAACTGTTTTAGGCTTGAATACACAAATCCAGAATTGGGATCTAGGGCTAAAATGGGTCAATCGTAAATATCAGGATGAAATATCAAAAACTAAAGTTACTCCTTTAGATGGATCAAAATTCTTCTACGAATATAATAATGATGGAAGTGGCAAAGCTGACATCTACACCTTAACACTTAGAAATCGTCAACCGATCGCTCTGGGGGATAGCCAACATTTATTTGCCTTGGGATTTGACTACAGTGAAGTCTTCCGCAGTTATGTAGATTACACTTCAGCCTATGATCAAGCCACTCAAGATGAATGGGTCTCTTATGATGGTCAAATTATTCGTTGGTCAGACCGCCCTGCCCCAAACTTTAACCAACCATGGACCGCACGAGTAAACTGGGATATTGCATTCGATACACTGCCTGTACGTATTTCAAACTTCTTTAGCTATAAAGACAGTTATGATGACATGATCGCAGTTACCAAGAAGAATGATAAAGTCGAATATAATGGCGAGTTGCTAGACACGTATTTAGCCTCTGAAATCAAACCTAAATTTACATGGGATATGCGCACCACCTATGACTGGGAAATTTCAAAAGATTTACATGCAATTTTTGGTTTAACCATTAACAACGTAACCAACCGCGTGAATACCTATACAACAGGCTCGACCTCAAATGATAGACCACGTGTGATGACTGAAATCGGCCGCCAATTTATTGCGGATGTTACTTTTAAATTCTAGAGCCTGAATAGGTACATGCTGCTGCTCTTTTTAATTTGCTTAGGCTATAATTAATGCGATTTCATATTGTGCCTTTGTGTCATGTTAAAAAAGATCTTACTGGTTTTACTGATTTTAGCCCCATCCGCGCTATATCTCTATATCGTCAACCGTGATGACAATAAAACTGCGGACACTGAGGCAGTGTCAACCCCAGCTGAAAACTCTCAGCCTGAGCAATATCAAACTCCAGATCACTAAGTTTTAGTGATCTTTTCAAATATTTATTTTTTATAGTCCTGAAATCTGTTCAGAAAATAACATCTTAATAAAATAAAGTTTTTGTTTTGCCTAATGTTTAAACTGTTAAATGAATTTTAGCAAAAACCCTTTTGACAAACCCCGGCTTAATCCTTAATATACGCATCACCTCGCAACGTCCCTATCGTCTAGAG
>DDAT01000033.1:101710-104987 GCA_002332985.1 Acinetobacter lwoffii
GAATCCCCGTAGGGACGCCATCTATTGATCTCATACGATCAGACCTTATTCGAAATTACCATTATTCGATTGCAGATTTGTAGTTTTTCACTACAATAGCTCGCTTCATTCCTTTGAAGTATTTCTTATTTCCTATGCACTCATCTCCGAATGATGCTACGCATCAGGGCAATTCTGCGCCTTTAAAACGCGCTATGAGTACTCGACATCTGGTCATGATTTCGCTTGGTGGCGCAATCGGAACAGGCCTATTCTTAGGGTCGGGTGAAGTCATTGCACAAACGGGGCCTGTAGGTGCCATTCTCGCTTATCTCCTGGGCGGTATTATCGCGTACATGGTGATGCTATGTTTGGGCGAACTTGCCGTTCATATGCCAGAATCTGGTTCATTTGGTGCTTATGCCAAACGCTATATTGGGCCAGGCACAGGCTATACCATCACCTGGTTATACTGGCTGACGTGGTCGGTCACTCTCGGAACTGAATTTACTGCAGCGGCCTTGCTGATGCAGGAATGGTTCCCGGACATTTCTATGTGGTTATGGACCATTATCTTTGGTGTATTCGTATTTAGTCTAAATATGATTTCTACTCGCTGGTTTGCCGAATCCGAATTCTGGCTGGCACTGGTAAAAGTGGTCACGGTTGTTGCTTTTATTCTTTTAGGTCTATTGGCCATCTTTGGTGTTCTGGGCTATCAAGGCTATGAAGCTGCACCTTTATTTACCAATCTGACTGCACAGGGCTGGTTCCCTGAAGGTCTGTTCCCGATTTTTGCGACGATGCTGATCGTGAACTTTGCCTTCTCTGGTACCGAGCTGATTGGTGTGGCTGCCGGTGAAACTGAAGATCCTGCGAAAAATGTTCCTAAAGCAATTAATACTGCGATTTTCCGCTTATTAATTTTCTTTGTAGGTACCATTATCGTGGTAACAGCCTTACTTCCGCATCAGGAAGCAGGCTTAGCTGCTGAAGGCGTGAGTAGCAGTCCGTTCGTAACCGTATTCCAGCACATTGGTATTCCATATGCCGAAGACATCATCCGCTTTGTCATTATCACTGCGTTGTTGTCTGCTGCCAACTCGGGTCTATTTGCTGCTTCACGTATGATGTGGTCATTGTCATACAGCAAACAGTTGCCTGCTGTATTCTCAAGACTGAATGCTCGCGGTGTACCGTATATTGCAGTCATGGTGACCATGCTGGGTGCATTACCAGGTTTATTGTCTGAACAGTTTGCGCCAGAGACGATCTTTACCAACTTGCTGGGCGTTGCGGCGTTTACCATGGTGGTGGTCTGGATGAGTATTTGCTTAAGCCAGTTCAACTTCCGTCGTCAATGGTATAAACAGGGTCATACGGCTAAAGAACTGGGCTTTGCTGCACCATTGTTCCCGATTGTGCCAATCCTGGGCTTTGTGTTCTGTTTTATTACCTGTATCAGTATGGTCTTTGATCCATCAATGCGTATCAGCTTCGTAGGATGTTTGCTATTTATTGCAGCATGTTATGCAAGTTATTATGCCTTTTATCATAACAAGTCTTAAGCATCAGTTTTAAAAGAGCGGCTTCGGCCGCTCTTTTTTTATCTATACTATACTGATTGTATATTGTGCAACCTAATGGTGCATCGATGAAAATTGTGTTTATTCACGGCATGAACAAGCAACAGTATACGGCGACTTCATTACGTCAACATTGGCTGCATCTCCTCAAAACAGACCTCCGGAAAAACCCACAACAGCAAGCCCGTTTTACTTATTTAAAGCGGCATATCCGTATCCCTTTTTATGGCGATTTACTTTCTCGGCATCATTTTCATAACGTATTGAATGCCAGCACCCTGATGCCGCAACAATGGCCGCATTTCCCTTTTTTACATCCCGCACAGCTGCAACCGGCACCGCCACCAGATCAGTGTACCTATCAAATTTGTGACGTCCCGCAGTCGAATCTGGATGATATCCTGAATTTCAATCGGAAACTGAAGTTCATCACAGCATTAAGCAAAGATATTGCCTTGCGGGATTTTGCGGTACTCATCAATTATTTTCCCAGCTTACACGCCAGCTTTTTGCATAAATTTTTGCTAGAAGCTTATCTTTATTTAGCCAACCCACATTTTATGCAGGAAGTTCACTGCCGCATTCATGATCAACTCTATAGCAGCAGGCCACAGATTCTGGTGGCACATTCGCTTGGCAGCGTGATTGCCTATAATTATTTGATTCAGCATCCAGACGTCATTAAAGCGCTACTGGAATTACTATAAAACTCACGCCAACCTCTAAATTCAACTTTTACCGTTCCATTCATATTCTTTCTCTATTCAGTAAAATCTTTCATTCGGACCTACCAATTTACTGCTTTTTCTGCCTTTTTTATAAATATACAGATGTCTGTTAATGATTGTTTTATCAAAGATAATTTACACATTAACGCCACAAAAAGTGCAGCTTGGCTTGCCGCAATTTTCTCTATACTGTGAATATACAGATCGACCTCCGTGAGGTATCGATGAAAGTTATTTTTATTCATGGAATGAACCAGCAACATCATAGTGCTGCATCGATCCGCCAGCGCTGGCTGCATATACTTCAAAAAGGCATTCGCAAACACCGTCATGATGCCAGATTCAGTTATTTACGACGTCACATTCACATTCCATTTTATGGAGACTTGCTTTCACACTATAACGTTCGCAACATCCTGAATGCTGGCACCTTAATGCCCCAGCAATGGCCCAGCTTTCGTTTCCGTCAACCTGTCCATCCTCAGCTTCCTGCACCCGTTCCACGTCCTGGCTGGCGCAAGCCCGTGATTTCCGATCTTCCCCAGCTTCATTTGAATGACACGATGGATTTTAAACAGAATTTCAAATTTATTACCACGCTAAGCAAAAATGTTGCACTGCGAGACTTTGTATTATTGCTGAATTATTTTCCCAGTCTGCATCGGAGCCTGCTTCAGAAATTTCTGATTGAAACCTATCTGTATCTCGACAATCCTGCTTTCATGAAGGAAGTTCATGAGCGGATTGCCCGGCAATTGAATGGTCGCAAACCTTGTATTGTGATTGCTCATTCTCTGGGCAGTGTGATTGCCTATAATTATCTTATTCAGCATCCTGAACTGAACGTACAGCGTTTTATTACTTTAGGATCGCCATTAGCCTTTCAGGTGATCCAGTCACATTTACCGCAACCCATTGTACGACCTGCAGCAATTACAGGCGACTGGATAAATTTTTATTCAACTGATGATTTTCTTACCGCCT
>DDAT01000033.1:105108-105422 GCA_002332985.1 Acinetobacter lwoffii
TTTTCTTACCGCCTTTCCTCTTACACAACCGCCATTTCAGTTTCAACCCGCAATTATTAACCACGGCATTCGTACCCATATTCACCGCCCGCATGATATTACCGGCTATTTACTCCATCCGCAGGTAGTAGAAGCAATTCTGGAATTGCTTAAAAATCCAGCTTAAACCATGTAATTTTCCAGTATTTTCTCTAGATTGTTTTAAATTTATGCACTCAACCCAGAAAATCATTTTTTTTATGGAAATGCGTTTGACACCCCCCTGTTTTCACCCTATTATACGCCCACCTCTGAAACGTCCCTATCGTCTAGAG
>DDAT01000033.1:105581-132488 GCA_002332985.1 Acinetobacter lwoffii
GAATCCCCGTAGGGACGCCAATTTTTAGAAGTACATTTTATTAAGTCCCTATCGTCTAGAGGCCTAGGACATCGCCCTTTCACGGCGGTAACCGGGGTTCGAATCCCCGTAGGGACGCCATTACTTCAAGCTAAAAGTAGCGGTTTTAAAATTTATCTTCTGTACTGTCCCTATCGTCTAGAGGCCTAGGACATCGCCCTTTCACGGCGGTAACCGGGGTTCGAATCCCCGTAGGGACGCCATATTCGAGATGGCAACATCTCAACAAAAAGCCCGAGCATTGCGACTCGGGCTTTTTTTATCTTGCAAATTTTATTTCTGAAAACTTTAAACCTTGTTTTTATCATTCGTTCAAATCTAGCTCTCTTTCTGGGGGCTGCCATCCCATTCTTAATTTTACAATTTGTATTGTTTTAACATTTCTATGCATAGAAATATCCGTTCATTTTCATTTAAAGCAATACACCAATAAATTAGAACAAAAATTCAACACCCTGCTTTTAGAGGGCACGTTAAGGTAAATCAAGAGAAATCTGCAAGGATCAGATTATGTTCGTCAGCACAGAGCTAAGTTTACCTTTATCGCCAAATAAAAATCATAATTATCAAATTAAAAGCTTTAAGGATTGGGTCGACTTTTTTCAAGATACTGAAATTTCGACATATACCAAAACCGAAAAAGCCGAATCTTATTTGAGCGATCTGATTAAAAATTTAGATATTGATACACTTGGATGGTTAGATCAGCCTGCACAGGTTGAACAGCATCTTTTAGAACAACATCATCAGATTTGTGCCACTTTCCAGACCTATGTCAATCGCCGGAAACAGCAGCAACCTCGGGAATATTTTCCAACGGTTTCTCATGCTTTCGAATTCCTGGCGAAAGTTGCACCGGTCAAACTGGTCGATGGTGCCTGGTTATATTCGACCGTGCCAAACTGTAATCAGCCCGAGCTAAAAGATTTGATTTACATCTATCTCGAAGAGCTTGGTTTAGGGCATCCGCGTGCCAATCATGTCACCATGTATCAGGACCTGTTGAGTCATTATGAGCTGAACAGTTACGCCGAGCATTTGGATGACAGTTACTACGAACAGGCTGCCGTACAGCTAGCACTAGCTTATGCCCCAGCCAAATATTTACCTTTGGTCATTGGCTTTAATCTCGGCTATGAACAGTTACCACTGCATTTGTTAATCACCAATTATGAACTGGCTGAACTGGGTATCGATCCGCATTATTTCAATGTGCACATTACTATTGATAATGTTCACAATGGTCATGCGCAGAAATCCCTGCAAGCGTTTATCCAGCATTTTAATCAAGCTGAAGATCCACAAATTTATCTTGAACTGATTAAAAAAGGCTATGTTCTGAATGACATCGGCAAAAGTTCCTCCCAGATCATTAAGGAACTGGATATTGGGCAGATGGCTTTAAAAGTTTTCCAGAATAAAGCGCTGATTGGTCAATATATTCATAATCAGAAATGCCAGTTTAGTGGCAAGACCATCAATGACTGGTTATCCGATCCTGCCCAGATTGCCGAGTTTTTGCAGGTCATGATTGACAAAGGCTGGATCGTAAAAGATGCACCAGTGGAGCAAAGCCGTTTCTGGAAAATGATAGATCATCCGGAAGGTAAAATGTTTGGGGTCTTTAATGCGACCGAAAAACAGATTATTAAAGACTGGATTCAGGGCGCAGGCTTGGCAACTCGCCTGTCCTCACGTAGTGCAACCCCATCACAGGCAAAAATTGAACCTGCAATGAGCCGTATGGACCAGCAGCGCTTGAATCAGTTAAAAAGTCGCTTCATGCGCTGTGAAGGTGCGGAACAGAAAATTGATTTACTGATTCCTTATACTGCACCGCATATGCATCATACTGAAATTGGTTTATGGGCGACTCGTCAGTTAAGCCAGTTATTATTTCCTTTTCAGACCCAGGCGATGCATTATTCCTAAAGCACCCCTAAGTGCCAGAAATTAAAAAACCGGACATTTGCAGTGTCCGGTTTTTTAATAAAGATTAAGCCGATTTTCGCGAGTTTAATTGTCCCTTGATCACCGCTTTGACATTGCCTTTCAGATACTGCAAAAAGACCTTTAGTGGTGACAGCTTTGGATTAGGCTGCTTGCCTTTGGCAATTTCTTTAAACTGCGCGGCATACCAGATGATTTCCATAATCGCCATTTTGTCGACCATTGGAATACCGGTTTTAATTTTCTCAACCGCATAACGTACATCATGCCCTGCAACCAGACGATTGCCCAAGTCAGGTTCTACCGCAAAGGGACGTGCAATCCCGACAAAATCACAAGCACCACTGTCAAGCGCGGCATTCATGCCTTCAACAGTTCGGAATCCACCAGTGACCATGATATGGCACTTCACTTCCTGACGGATTTTTTCGGCAAAATCAAGGAAATAGGCTTCACGGGCAATGGTCGAGGCCTTGCGCTTGTCTGCTTTCACGCCGGCCATCGCAGGTGCTTCATAGCTACCACCTGACACTTCAATGATATCGATGCCTGCAGCGTCCATCGCCTTAAAGACATAGATGACATCTTCTTCGCTAATACCACCGCGCTGGAAATCAGCTGAATTCAGCTTGACTGAAATAATAAAATTTTCCGAAGTCGCAGCACGAACAGCCTGATAGGTTTGCAGCAAGAAACGGGTACGATTCTCAATACTACCACCCCATTGATCCTGACGCTTATTGGTCAGAGGTGACAGAAACTGGCTAATCAGATAACCATGTGCCCCATGCAACTGCACCCCCTCAAATCCTGCTTTTTCACAGATAGCAGCCGAAGTGGCAAAGCGCTGGATAATATCCAGGATTTCATCTTCACGCAGTTCCCGCGGAGTTCCAAAGCTCATTGCCAAAGCCGGACTAAATGGGACTGCGGACGGTGCAACCGTTTCTTGATTCAGGCCCTTGGGACACTGGCGGCCCGGATGCGACAACTGGACCAGTTGTACCATGCCATGCTGTTTGCCTACGTCGGCCCAGACTTTGAGCTGCGCCAGATCGCGTTCTGTTTCTACCACTACGACGCCCGGTTCATTCTTGGCACGATAATCCACCATGACATTACCCGTAATAGCACAACCCAAGCCACCTTCGGCCCATGCTTCATACAACTTGAAATGCGCCTGATTGGGCTGGCCGGCATCATTGGCCAGTGCTTCACTCATGGCACCTTTAATGATGCGATTTTTAAAAGTGGTATTACGAATTTGAATGGAATCGGCCAATTGAGTCATGATCTGTCCTGATACGTTACTTTTATTTTGTACTCGTTTATAACGTAAGCCAGAACAATTGACAATCAGTCTTGTCAAATTTACACAATTTTTATCTGCTTATTTTCTTATGGTTAAAGATTTTTGTGATTTAGTTTCTTGGATCAAAAGCATCCCGTACCGCTTCTCCCATATAGATCAGCAAACTCAGTACAATTGCCAAACTAAAGAATCCCGACAATGCCAGCCACGGTGCATTTAAGTTGTTTTTGGCCTGAAGCAAGAGTTCCCCTAGGGATGCCGACTCGGGTGGCAAACCATACCCTAAAAAATCCAGCGCTGTCAGTGCAGTAATATTGGCAGTTAGCATAAAAGGTAACTGTGACAGGCTAGAACCTATCACATTGGGGAGAATATGTTTGAACATGATCCGTCCATCCCCGGCCCCAATACTTCTTGCTGCCCAGACGTATTCCAGATTTCTGGCGCGCAAAAACTCAGCGCGCACCATACTCACCAGTGTGGTCCAGCCAAATAACAGCATGATCAGAAATAGCCAGTGAATACTCGGGGTAAACAGACTGACCAGTACCATCACCATAAACAGCATCGGCAAACCGCTCCAGACTTCGAGTATGCGTTGCCCGATCAGGTCAATCCATCCACCATAATAACCCTGAATTGCCCCTGCTAAAATTCCCAGCACCGCAGACAATAAAGTCAGAGCAAAACCAAACAGTAATGAAATCCTTAAACCATATAGAATCCGTGCCAGAACATCACGGCCCTGATCATCTGTTCCCAGCCAGTTTTGCGCACTCGGGGGCGAAGGCACCGATTCAGCCAGTTCAAAATTTGGCGTTTGATAAGAAAATGGAATGATGGGCCAGATCGCCCAGCCTTTTTCTGCAATCAGTTGCTGTACAACGGGATCTTTATATTCTGCTTCTGTCTCAAATACTCCACCAAACGTGGTTTCCGGATAGGATTTCAGGATAGGCAGATAAAAAGCATGATCATATTTCACCAGCAAGGGCTTATCGTTAGCAATTAGTTCTGCACCCAAGGAAATGATGAAAATAGCACTGAAAATAATGAAGCAGCTAAAGCCTAGCTTATGCTGCTTAAAACGTTGCCAGCGTGCTTGCATCAAGGAAGACATTATTGTGATCCTCGACGTGAACTGAAATGAATCCTTGGATCAATCAGTTGATAGAGCAAATCGCTGAGTAAACGCAGTATCAGACCGAGTAAGGTAAAGATAAACAAAGTACCAAAAATCACCGGATAGTCACGCTGGATAATCGCCTCAAAACCTAAGACGCCTAACCCATCCAGATTAAAAATAATCTCGATAAACAGGTTGCCCACGAAAAACACCCCGATCAGAACTTCGGGCAAACCTGCGATAAGCACTAAAATGGCATTCCGGAATACATGCCGATACAGCACTGCATGTTCAGTTAAACCTTTGGCCCGCGCAGCCAGGACATATTGTTTGCTCAGCTCTTCCACAAAGGAAAATTTGACCAGATAGGTCAAACTGGCAAATCCGCCAAGCACCATGGCCAACAGCGGCAAGACCATATGCCAGAAATAATCCTGAATTTTCGCAAAGAATGAGAGTTCAGCAAAATTTTCAGAGCGAATGCCCTGCAAGGGAAACCAGTGCAGATAAGACCCGCCAGCAAAAAAAATGATAAGTAAAATGGCAAAAATAAAGGCTGGAATGGCATAGCCCACGGCCAACATTAGAGAGGTGGTCTGATCAAACAGACTGCCATGTTTGCGGGCTTTACTGATTCCTAAAGGAATGGAGACCAGATAAATCAGCAAGGTACTCCACAAGCCTAAAGAAAGCGATACTGGCAATTTTTCCCAGATGAGTTCAGTCACAGGCTTGTCTTTGAAAAAACTCTGCCCCAGATCAAACTGCGCATAACGCGTTAGCATTTCCCAAAAGCGAATATGCAGCGGCTGGTCAAAGCCGTACTGGATATTAATCTGCTCAAGCATCTCCGGTGTGAGGCCTTGCTTTCCCTGATACTGCAATCCGGTATGCGCCAAACCATTGACCTGTTGCGCCTGATAAATCGCCTGCTCCACCGGACCACCGGGTGCCAGCTGGATCACCATAAAATTGATCAGCAAAATGATCAGCAAGGTTGGAATCATCAGCAACAGACGTTTGAGAATATAAGTGCTCATGGCACTCCCTGATAGGCTTGGAGCTTAATGCTGTTTGAAATAATCAGCCACATGTCTGGCCTTTTCTGCATCGACCCACCAGTAATCAATCCCGGCGGAGAGTTTAGGTTTTCGTTGCGGCTGCTGATACATATTCCAGTAAGCATACCAGTATTCACCCGTACCATAAGTCAGAACATGATAATAGCCTGCACGCAGTAAACGGTCTAATGCTCGGGTACTATTCACCAGCTGTTCACGGTTTTGAGCCTGAGTCACCTGCTGAATGACGGCATCGATGGCCGGATTTCGAATGCCGGCATAATTATAATTACCTGACTGCGCTGCGGCCTGACTGCCCCAGAACTGTTTCTGCTCCTGTCCCGGTGTCAGGGATTGCGGCATGGTATCAACAATCATATCAAACTGATAATTCCGCAGCCGTTCATAATATTGCGCGGTTTCTACCATACGGATGCTGGCCTGAATGCCCAAGCGTTTTAAATGACGTAGATATGGCATCAGATCACGCTGCTGTTCCGCCTGATGCAACAGGAACTCAATCTGTACCGGTTGACCCGCAGCATTGACCAACTTCCCCTGTTGATAACGATAGCCTGCCTTTAATAGCAATTGACGGGCTTTTAACAGATTGTTCCGGTTAAAACCGGAGGCATCTGACTGAGGATATTTCCAGTCCTGCAGTACAGCCTGACGTTGAACCGGATCAAGCTGCTTTAAATGGGGTTTTAAAATGTGCAGTTCTTGAATACCTGGCCGTCCATGAGATGCAAGCTCGCTATTGGAAAAAAAGCTGTTCAGGCGCTGATATTCACCATAGAACATGGCTTTATTCAGCCATTCAAAGTCATAGGCAAAACTCAAGGCTTGGCGGAAACGGATATCGGCAAAAGGCTGACGGCGGGTATTGAATATCAGACTCTGGGTCGGAATCGGGTTGTGATGCTGAAAGCGGTAATGCTGCACCTGTCCTTGCCGAACGGCGGGAAACTGGTAGTCTTTCACCCAGCGGTTGACCTGTTTTTCCTCATGCAAGGTAAATTGGCCCGACTTGAAAGCTTCAAACTTGATTTCAGGACTACGATAATAACGATACTTGATCCGGTCAAAATTATAACGCCCGCGATTGACCATCAAGTCTTTACCCCAATATCGGGGATTGCGTTTGTAGCTAATACTACGTCCAGCATCTATGTGTTCAATGACATAGGGACCTGAACCCAGCATCGGTTTCAGCGTCAATTCTTTAAAATCACGCTTTTGCCATTCCTGTTTAGAATAAATGGGCATCTGTGCGACAATCATCGCCATTTCCGGATTATGTCCGGATTTAAAATGCATTTTGACCTGTAAAGGTGACAGGACTTCCAGCCGGTTTAAATCAGCTAGATACATTTGCAGGCCAAAATTGGACTGGGTCTGAAACAACTCAAAACTGTATTTGACATCTTGTGCAGTCACCGGCTGGCCATTGCTAAACCGTGCTTTGGGATTTAAATGAAAAATAATAAAGGCAGTTTTCTTGGGGTCAAAACTGACTTTTTCCGCCAGCAAGGGATAGTACACACCGGGCTCATCCAGTGACTTGGACAGCAAACTGTCAAAAATATAGTTGCCCCCTTCAGTGACATTGCCCTTGCCATTCATGCTGTTTAAATTATCGAAACTGCCATCAGCTGCTAGAATCAGCGTACCGCCTTTCGTTGCTTGCGGATTGGCATAAGGCAGGGATTTGGCTTGGGCATATTTCGGCTGGTTATATAGCGCGATATATGGGGTGGTGATCAGGGCTGCCCAACTGCTACTCACGAGCAGCGGGGCTAGCCAGATAAAACTGAAAGTTTTAAATAAATGAGCGAATCTCATGATCCATTCATTAATTCGGTACTTTAATCACATCGCCAATACGCAATTGCGTATTCGGTTTGAGATCATTCATTTCCGCCAGTTCATTGCTGTTCATACCATAGCGTGAAGCCAGACCGATTAAGGTATCACCGCGTTTGACTTTATAATCAGTCACCAGTTTTGGAATCTGAATGGTTTGACTGACCCTTAATCCTGCGCGTGGACTTAGATTATTTAATTGAGCCAAGTCGGTCACGCTTATGCCTAAACGGCTGGCGATTGCATTCAGGGATTCACCGGATTTTACCGTATAGGATTCAGTTGCCTTAGAAGCTACAGGCTTAGTTGCCACTTTCACGTCTTCAACTTTTTTATCTACCGGAAAGTCACCCTCAATTTTTAAACGCTGACCAATACGCACCGTACTATTGGTATTCAGGCCATTTAAATCTGCCAGATATTTCAGTTGTAAATGATACTGACGTGCAATAGAACTTAAGGTTTCACCTGACTTCACCACATGCGAATCCGATTTTGTATTCTTCGTCGCAGTTTCAGCAACCACTTCACGTACCGGTTCAGCAACTTCACCACTGAGTTTCAGGCGCTGTCCCACACGCAAGCCGGCATTACGTGACATGCCATTCAGGCTTGCCACCTGGTCCATTGACAGATTGTATTTTGCGGCAATGCCGGTCAGCGTATCACCCGATTGAACCGTATAGGTTTCAGGGATTTGACTGCCGGCTGGAATCTTGATGGTCTGACCTATACGTAAACCACTATTGGCAGACAACCCATTCAGTGCAGCCAGTTCAGAGACACTCAGCTTGCTTTGACTGGCAATGCTATACAGTGTTTCACCGCGTTTGACCTGATAGTTTTCAGTTGCAGTCTGATCGACTTTAACATTTTCAAACTTCTGTTCAGTTTTCTGGTTAGATGTTGTTAGCCCTTCAACTTCCTGAAGTGGTACATTGATTTTCTGTCCCACCATCAGACTGCTACCGGCAGTCAGACCCGACGTTAATGATGCCAGTTCGGTATTTGAAAGCCCGTAACGATCGGCAATCAGTTTCAGATATTCACCGCGTTTCACCGTATAAGATTTGGTCTGAACCTTGGCAGTTTCAGCTTTTTTAATCTCTTCAGCTTTAGATTTAGAGGCAACCGTTTCTTTCAGTGACAGCTTTTGCCCAACAAACAGACCGCTATTGGTGCTCAAGCCATTAAAATCAGCCAGTTGTTTTACACTGAAACCAAACTGGGTCGCCACGCTGGTCAGAGAGTCATTGGCCTGAACGACATAAGTTTCCGGCTTTTCTTTGGCTTTGCTGGCTTCCTGTACCGGTTTGGCATCATACAGATAAATGGTGGTGCCCACATACAGCGGAGAATTTGGATCAATCTGGTTCCATTTCGCTACATCACGCCAGTTCACCCCATTTTTGGCCGCAATCATTGCCAGATTATCACCTGGTAATACCTTATAGGTACTGCGTTTGCCTTTTGGTGCGACCACCACCACTTCAGAATCGGTCTTGACGTAATTTTTACCCTGATTTAGTTTGGCTTCAACCGAGTTCGCAGTGGTATTGTCAGCAACTTCTTTTGGATAAGAGAAGCCTTTGGTGAGCTCTTTGCCTTGCTGCTCAGCCACAGACAGGCTGGTTTGAATGGCAGTCAGCTTGATTTTGCCGTCATAAGGATCAACAATTTCTGTGCCAGCCGGCGCCAATGCTTTCAGCTCTTCAACCACTTCGGCCTGTTCTGCCGGTGTTGCAACAGGCTGCAGAATTTCATCTACAGTTTTCTGAATATCCTGTGCGATGACCGCCTGCTGAACTTGTTGACGCTCAGCTACAGAAATCGGTGGTTCGACCTGAATTTGTTTCGCTGGCGCTGCAGGTGTTACAGCTACCGGAATACGCGGCGCACTTGGAATTGGCAAATCACTTTGTGCCGCAAAACTGGCTAAAGCAGATGAGCCTTTAGGCGTCGAAATCTTTTTCGTAGTCTTCGTTACAGTATTGGCCGTTGTCGCGGTACTTACCGCTGCTGTGACGACAGGTGGCGTACTTGCAGCTTTAGCCGGAGTCGTTGTTTTAGCAACGGTCGTTGCAGGCTGATTACTAACAACCGCTGGCGGAGTCTGTTTAGAAGGCGTAATCGTTTTCGTATTTAATTCTGGCGGTGCTGCTCTGGTGGGCACCACTGTCGTCGTATTTCGCGGCAGGCTGCTCGTGTTACTCGCCCATAAACCGCCTGAGCCGGATAATTTTTTCAGCTTCTCATCGACTGAAGGACTTAGGTCAGCTGGAATCAGAATACGGCGCGGACTTGCAGGATCAATATGATCACCACGATGACCCGGGTTTAATTGATACAGTTCTGCACGGCTTAGACCAGTGATTGCTGCAATTTCATTTAAACTGGCAACGCCCACTGGCACTTCACGGAAATGCGGACGGTTGGCAATCGGTGGCAAACTCACCCCATAACTGCCCGGATTTTTAATAATTTGTGCAACCGCCAGGAAACGTGGCACGTAACTCATGGTTTCTTGTGGTAGTTTCAATGACCAATAATCGGTAGGCAGACCTGCAGCTTTGTTACGGTTAATCGCCTGCTGGATACGGCCTGGGCCGGCATTATAAGAAGCGAGCGCCAATTCCCAAGAACCAAACTGGTTATACAGACTGCCTAAAAATTCATAGGCTGCACGGGTCGATTCCACCACATCACGACGACCATCGTATAAAGAAGTCTGCTTTAAACCATAAATGCGGCCGGTACTTGGAATAAACTGCCATAAACCTGCCGCCGCCGCACTACTGGTCGCAGCCGGGTCATAAGAACTTTCAATAATCGGTAACAGCGCCAACTCGGTCGGCATGCCACGGCGTTCTGCTTCTTTTACTGTGTAATATAAATAACGTGATGCACGCGCACTTAAGCGATCCAGATAAGGCTGACGTGAAATAAACCAGCCACGCTGCGCATCAATCCGCGGATTCCAGACACTTAAGTCCATCTTGAAACCCACGGTCATGCGTTTCCAGACATCACCATGTTTCAGAATCTGTAAACGGTCGCCTTCGACTGCACGCATATCCGTTGCAGAGAGTAAATCTTCCAGTCCATCCAGACTGCTGGCATCCAGATATTGTGATCCAACTTGCTTGCTTGATACTGTTTGGGTCGCACTTTGTGTAGATGAACAGCCCGTCAGTCCTAGAGAAGCAAGTGCAGTTCCCAGTACAGAATATTTTAAAAATGTAGGTAATGTCGGCTGCCACAAAACTGCGGTTGGTTTATACATAAAGAAATCCAAACAACTCGTATATAAATTTATTTTTTAGATATGCCATTGTAGTGAAGCATGTCGAAGACTCAAGCCAATAATTTACCGCGATTTCACGTTAAATGTTACAAGAAATTAAAAAATCCCGGACATATAGATTGATCGACTGCATTTGCGCTATACAATAAGCCTTCCAGCTTGTTCTATTTTGATCGGATTTCATCTATGTCACACACTATCACACTTTATGTTGATGGCGCCTGTCGCGGCAACCCGGGTTTAGGCGGCTGGGGTGCGTACATTGTTAATGGCCAACAAGAACACAAAATTTATGGCGGTGAAGATCATACTACCAATAACCGCATGGAGCTGACGGCTGCGATTGAAGGGATTCTGTTTTGTGACAAGCAAGACAAACTGGTGATCTATACCGATTCCAAGTATGTCAAACAAGGCATTACCGAATGGATTCATGGCTGGAAAAAGAAAAACTGGAAAGATGTCAAAAATCCGGATCTTTGGCAAAAACTCGATGAAGTCTGTCAGGGACGTGAGATCGAATGGCACTGGGTCAAAGGTCATGCTGGACATCCGGGCAATGAAATGGCCGATCAGCTGGCCAATCTGGGTGCTGATGAAACCCTGAAAAAATCCAAGCAAAGCCCTTCAATGTCTGAAGATAAAAAAAAATCTGAACCCGACTGGTTGCTAGACGATCCTTTCGGTCTTGATCTGGCCGAGAGCGAAGAAGAAGAGCTGGAAGAAATCATCGAAGTGACTGTTGAAGAAATTGTACAGACTGAAGTTTTAGCAACAGACAGCAATGAAGATGCTTCATCTTCAGAATCATCTGCCTCGACTGAGCTACATCCGCAAATTGTCATTACACCAGCAAAGCTACAGCTGCATGGCCCACGACAACTGATTCTGGATACCGAAACCACCGGTTTTTATTATCAGGATGGTGACCGGATTATTGAAGTTGGCGCGCTAGAAATGATTAACCGCAAACTGACCGGCAGCTCGATTCATATCTATATCAATCCGAAAACACCGGTCGGTGATTCTGTCAATGTCCACGGGATCACCGACGAATTCCTTCAAGACAAACCGCTGTTTGAAGAAATTTCTCAAGTGTTGTTTGACTATTTACACGGCGCGGAAATTATTGCGCATAACGCGACCTTCGATATGAACTTTCTGGATATGGAATTCAAGCGCGCAGGTTTTAAAGCGCTCTCCGAGGTTTGTGAAGTCACCGATACCCTGGCATTAGCCAAGTCCAAACATCCCGGGCAGAAAAACTCGCTAGATGCCTTAGTGCGCCGTTACGAGATTCCACAACGCGACCGTACTTTCCACGGTGCCTTGCTTGATGCGGAAATCCTGTCGGATGTTTATCTGGCGATGACCGGTGGACAGGTGTCTTTTGATATCGATGCCCTGTCTCAGTCTGAAGACCAGAACAGCCGTTCAGGGATGGCCAGAGTTGAAATTGAATTGCCGGTGATTCTTCCGTCAGAACAGGAATTACAGGAACATGAGAATTGGGTCAAACAATTCGAAGAAAAACATGGAACTGCTTGCCTTTTCGCGAAATAAAATCTACATTTCCGGGGATACTTTAGGTTTAAAACTATCGTTCTTCAGTTATAGTAAATACAAAGAGGCCCCGTAGTTTAAAGCGGGGCTCATATATAGATAATACTCCAGGAAAGGTGCAGATCATGTCTTACCAAACCTCTATACATTTTGATCCAACAGCTTTACTGATAATAAAAAATGAGGTTGATAACTCGATCAAGTTAGTCGAATCAGCAGTAAGCACCTTGGTAGAAGACCAGACTTTACCTTTTGGTATTGATGATGCATTAAATCAGTTCGAACAATGCGCCCAGGTTCTGGCACTCATCGACATGTCCAGTCTGGCAAAAGTCGCTCAATATTCAGCAGAATTAATGCGCAAGATTATGGGGAATCCGGCGCAGGTCAATACTCAAGAAGTGATCGCCTTGAGTGAAGGCACCACTATGCTGAAACGCTATATCGAATTTATCTGTTTGCGTGAAGTAAAAATTCCACAGTTTTTGCTGGATACCCTGAACCGCTTGGAACTGGCTTTGGGTAAACCACTGACGACTGAAGGCCAGCATGTAGAATCGCTATTAGATTGCGTCACTCCTGATTTTGCGCTGCCACAGGCACCAAGTCTGGAAAAATCCCAATATGTACACCGTCTGTATAAGCTGTCACTCAACAAGCTGATCAATCAGGAAGAAAGTGAACTGGATTTGCAAGCCATCAAACTGGTGGGGGCTTATCTGGCCGGACTTGCAGAACAACATGACAGCAAGCAGTACTGGAATCTGGTATATGTCGCGTTAAACAATATTGAGCACCTGCTGATTAATGAGCCACGTCTACGCACCTTGGTGAGCATTGAGCGCAACATGGCACAGTATTTTAGCTCGGCAGACAGCTTCAAGGCTTCGCTGGCTGATCTGGCCAATGTGCTCAGCCTGTGTATCAGTCAGGAAGATGAAACTGCGCAATCTATCCGTAGCCAGCTCAATGTTGGCGATGACCTACTGACCGATATGCAATTACAGGTCTTCAGTCGCCACCTGTATGGTCCTGACTTTGAAACCATGCATACCATCAGCGAGTTGGTAACCACGGAAATGGCACAGATTCGTAATGATATCGAGTTCAACTATCAGAATATGACGCCTGAAAAGACTCAGGAATTACAGGCTCAACTGAATAGTTTGGCCAATATCTTCAAGGTGTTGAACCTGAATGAAGCCTATCATGACCTGACCCGTCAGGCTGCTTCACTGAGCCAGCCCGAGATTATGCAGGATGCCAGCTTTGCCCAGCAGTTGATGAATGTCATTCTGTCTGCCATGAACTCGATTGGCGTACTGGAACGTCATCACACTTCGAGCCGCTTGCAGCTGCGCGTCAACAACATGAATATTTCTCTGGACCGTCTGGATGAAGCACACGCTGCTTTACTCACAGAAACCAAGGCCCTGATCGAGCTTTCTAGCCAGATTCTCAGCAATTACCTGCAAGATCATGACTTGACTGCCCTCGAACCTGTTCCTGTACAGTTTTGCGAGATTGGCGGCGCGATGCTGTTCCTGAATGCAGAACATGTTCGTACTGCATTCACCACCACTGCAGAATTCATCAAGAACCGTATTGATCTGTCGATTGCATTAAGTCCGGAAGAAATTCATCGTGCTTTAGACACCCTGGCCAGTGCCGACATGATGATTGATAACTTAAAGAACAAACAGCCTGTATTACAGGCGATGTTTCAGGTAGCATTGGACAGTAGTGAGAAACTCAAAATAGTTGCCTAATGTCCAAATTATCACTTGCTTATATTTTTCAACAACAGCAACTGCTGGTCGATCAACACTTTCAACTTCCACGGGTTGAAGCCTTAGCAAGTGATTTGCTACTCCACACGGGTGATCAGGTGATTGCCCGTGATCTTCTTCCCGATGAGCCGATTCCTGCAGGCTTGCAACTGGTTCCCATCCGTCAGCTGTTACAGTTCTGGAATACCCAGCAATTTGAACAGGCCAGCCGTGCGGTACAGCTTTTAGAATGGCGTCGTAATCATAAATTTTGCAGTCATTGTGGCACAGCGACTGAAGCGCATGCTGTTGAATATGCCATGGTCTGCCCATCCTGCAACTACCGGCAATATCCACGGGTACAGCCTTGCGTTATTACCGTCATTACCCGAGGCAAAGACGAGATTCTGCTGGCCAAAAATGCACGTAATACTAAAAGCCAGATGTATGGACTGATTGCCGGTTTCGTTGAAGTGGGTGAAACGCTGGAAGATGCAGTACGTCGTGAAACGCTAGAAGAAGTTGGCTTACAACTCAAGAATATTCAGTATCTGGCCAGCCAGCCCTGGCCTTTCCCAAGCAATCTGATGATTGCCTTCAAGGCAGAATATGCTGGCGGTGAGCTACAGCTGCAGGAAGAAGAAATTAGCGATGCGCAATTCTTTAAATTCGATCAGCTGCCTGAAATTCCGTTTAAAGGCAGTATTGCCCATGCCATGATCATGCATGTGACTCAAGGTACGCCCGTCGCAGACGAAACCAAGACCTGGCTGTAAATCTGTATTTGAAAGATTTAGCCCAACGGCTCAAAAAAAGAATCCAGGGGAGATCATCCACTGGATTCTTTTTTATCTATTGCTTAGTTAAACCAAATATCAGTATCAGGATTTAAATGCATCTTCGAGCGCCCAAAGCACCTGTGCCTTGGTGTGGAAAAAACGGCTAAACAAACTAGAGAGCGAACCCACGATCGTAATATGGCCAAGTTTCGGAATGTGAATCAAATGGCTATGATTACCCTTCTCTTTCAGTACGCGGTCCAAATCCTGGCTATTGAAATGCCCGACGATCTTGTCTTTTTCGGCAATAAACAGATAATGCCGGATTGAGCTATTTTTAACAAAATAATAAGGCATCACCTGCTGATAAGGCACCGCTTGATCAAATGCATCGGCACAGATCGGATCATTTTTGTAATCAAAATGATAAGGCCCTGCCAGACCAATAATCGCCCGGATTTGACCGTGGTCAATACTGGCAGATTGCGGATGATACAAGGCAGACATGACATTGAATGCGCCGGCAGAGTGTCCCATCAAGACCAGATTTTCCGCGCAGATCTGCAACTGTCCAGCTGACTGCTGCAAATGATTCAGCAATAAATGCAGATCATGAATATAGGTCGGAAAAATATGTTGTGGCGCCAGATGATAATTCATCACCACCACATCATAACCTTCTTTAGCAAAGGACTCGCCAATAAACTGATAATCCTTTTTATCGCCATGCAACCAAGCACCGCCATGCACAAACACAATCAGGGGACGATGTGGCAAAGGCTGCTGACTCCGAAACAGGTCAAAGCGTTGCCGGGATTTCAAGCCATAGGCCAATTGGGTTTCGACTGTGTAACCTTGTTTCGGAGTTAAACGATTTAAAGCATAACTACCAAAATCGTATAACCGGAAATCTTGATAGTGCTGTTGAAACTGCAAAATACGCTGTGAGAGTTGGGTTTTAAACTGGCCGACCTTATGGTTCATAGGTCGGTTCAACCGTATCAGGATCAATCGCCACTGGCGTCTGTTCAATACCCGGCTGCGCATATGCCGGTGCGGCAAAGTTTTGATTAGCCAGACTTGAATATTGCTCCACATTATCAATTAGGGTCACAATTTTAGTGACATTACCCACCTGTTGTAACACCTGATTCAGGTCAGCAATCTCGGCACCATTTAAACGACCCATCACATACAGTACGCCATCTTCAGTATGCACATGCACTTTACTATCCGCTACCACAGTCGCTTTCATGATCAAGCCACGGGTATTTGCAGTCACCGCAGTATCCTGCATGATGGTGCTATAGCTGATCTGATTGCCGACAGTAATAAAATTATGTACCGCTTTGACATCACTCATGGATTTGACATTATCTTCAGCCAGTTGCTTTAAATGGGCATCCGGCACCTGACCGGTCAACAAGACATTGCCATGGAAACTTTCAATATTGACCCGGGCCTGCTTAAAGCGCGAATCCAATTTATAAAGATTAATTTTTGCAGTACGGACAATTGAGGAATCAATAAATACCTGCCCCAAGGTACGCGCCCCACTTTCAGTTCCGACAGGAGCCGTACCTGTGCCGCTGGAAATAAAACTTGCACAACCTGATAAACTTGCGACACACAGCATTGTTATTGCAATACGCTTAACCACTCAGCAAGACTCCTTCATTTTATTACGTCTTTTTCAATCTAATAATCTGTTTTCAAGCTCAGATCATGTCAATTCTGCTTGAACTTTACAATGATCTTGAAGCAAATATAAGCATCTTTAGACCTTATTTTGTTCAAAGGTTAATAAACTCTTGATCAAAAGTAAAAGCATTTTCAATCCATTCCAGATCATAAGGGTATTGCGAAAAGTCATGCTGTATGGTTTTTGCAAATTGCTGTTTAAAATCAAAACAAATCACGTCAAAACGATAGTAATAGTGTGCAAATTGTGGATTTTTCTGAATAAAGCACATCGCAGTCTTGAGCATCTTTCCCTGTTTCGCTCTGGAAACCGACTCGATCGCTTGCGCATATTGGGTTTGTGCACGCGCTTTGACTTCTACAAAGACCAGTTCCTGATCACGCACCAGAATCAGATCCAGCTCACCATAGCGACTGTGATAATTGGCTGCCAGCAGTTGAAAGCCCTGTTGCTGCATCCGTTGAGCCGCTTGCTGCTCCGCCCATGCACCTAGTTGCTGTTGCAGCATTGCTCTTTCCCTCATAATAGCTTGACGCCTGTGCCACTGTACTGAAAACATTGTGGACTGCGCTGAATGCCATGTTCAGTGATCTGTATCCGGCCGGTTCTGCCCTGAAATTCAACATTCTGCGAACGCGGTTGCGACAAGTATTGCTGGGTGATCTGCCACGCATCTCCACCGAAGGCAATCAGCCGCTGATAGGACATATCCACCGGCTCTTTGACATAAGCCTGTAGAACATCCGGCCAGTCAGCCAGATAAAGTACCGGAACATCACAGAACTTGATCCCTTGTGGCAGCTTGTGCTGCTCGCTGATCGCATTGGCTACGGTATACATCCGTTTACGGCTTAATTCCGGTATAGTAGCCAGCCCTTCTGCATTGCCGAGGAATAACAGCCCCTGCTTCGGCATTAAAAAAATGGGTGCCTTGTTCACGATCTTAAATTTCAGATCACTCTGACTGAACAATGACATCAGCAACAGTTCATGCTCAGCTTCACTGCCCGGCTGGCGTAAAATCAGCAGCTGTTGAATTCCATCTTTGTGCAATAAGGTTTTTAAGGCAGCAGCATCTTCTTTTTTGGACAGGCTGAATTGCCAGACTTGGGGTAATGACCCTGCTACATCATTCAGGCTGAGGGTACGTACTTTAGGTTTGCTCTTGAGTAGTTGTTCCACATCGCTACGTGCCAATGGACCCACCACCATTTTGGTCTTTTTATTGACATGCTGTTTCAGTAGCTGGGAGATATTTTTCTGATTGGAATTGACCCATTTTAATGGAACTTTCTGCCCGGAAGTAGCATAAGCACTGAGAAAACCCTGTTTGATACTCGATGCAGCTCGCGCCAAAGGCCCGGATTCGGGTAGAATGATCAGCACTTCTGCTTGTACGCTGCTGATGGAGCTGACTAAACACAAGCCCAATATTTTATTTTTCATCTTCCATTTTTTATTATTCAATTTATTCCACATGGAGAAACCTATGAGTGCTCAGTTATTTGTTGTTGCGACTCCAATCGGGCACTTAGATGATATTAGTTATCGTGCACTTCAGGTGTTAAAGTCGGTGAGTCTTATTGCTGCCGAGGATACACGAACTTCAGCACAATTGCTTAAACACTTTAATATTCAAACACCTCTGACCGCTTGCCATGAGCATAATGAAAGCAACAAGATTGATCAGCTGATCCAGCGCCTGCTGAATGGCGAAGATATGGCCCTGATCAGTGATGCTGGCACTCCCCTGATTAGCGACCCTGGCTTTAAATTTGTCCGTGCTGCACAAGCGCATAATATTCGCGTGATTCCTGTACCTGGTGCTTGTGCGGCTATTGCTGCCTTAAGTGCTGTTGGCTTGCCGAGTGACCGCTTCAGCTTTGAAGGTTTTCTGCCATCCAGACAAAGTCAGCGCCTGCTGAATCTGGAAAAACTGAAAGATGAAACCCAGACTTTAATTTTCTATGAAGCACCGCACCGGATTCTGGAGTCCGTTAAAGATATGGCCAGCGTTTTCGGAGCAGATCGCCCGGTCGGTTTTGCGCGAGAAATCACCAAGACTTTTGAAACTATCAAGAAAATGACCTTGGGTGAATTGGTGGAATTCATTAGCAATGATCACAATCAGCAAAAAGGCGAAATTGTTCTGGTGATTGGCGGTGCCACCGAAGAAAAAGATCTGGATCAGGAAAAGCTGGATAAATTATTGAATCGCCTATTACAGGACCTTTCGGTCAAAGCTGCTTCACAACTGGCGGCAGATTTAACCGGAATCAAAAAGAAAGTCGCTTATCAACGTGCTTTAGAACTGACTTCGGCAAACGACTAATTGCTTTAGATTTTCTATTACGTTTGGATTTGCAAAAAAACACCACATTGAATGTGGTGTTTTTTATAAGAAACAAGTTAATCAATAACTTATTCTTTGGCTACTGATTCATCTGCCGGCACTTCAACAATACGACCACCACTGGCAAGGAAAGCCGCAATCTCGTCTTCAAGTGCTTGACGCTTTTTCAGCTTTGCAGTGACGGTCAAAGTTTCAGCTTCTACAAGATCGGTATCACTGACGACCTCTGTGCTATCGACCGCGCCTTTTTCAGCGGCTTTTGCTTCATCATCGTCAACAATTGAATCTTCAACGTCGTCATCATAATCATTCATGTCTGTCATTTGCATCTCCCCAAAAATGGCCCTCGCTTGGTATTCCAAGTCAGGTATCGAATTAAGTGAAATTTAGCAATCTCTTCGACCTTCGCCTAGTACCAAACATCAAAAAATCGTATCTTTTTTAAACAAAATCGTTACTCTTTATTGGTGTTTGTTTAAAAAATTTACATTTCTGTCTTAAGCTGCGTAGCGTGTGTCTTTAAGTAAACCCAGACCATTGGCTTGCGCCATAAATGCATCTTTCAACATGGGCTGATTTTCTACCTGTTTCAGGCCGAAATTGCGTGCCCAAACCATCGGGAAGAATAATGTGGTTTCCATCCAACCAATCGCAGACATGCTGTGCATCATGGCATCATTCTGGCCCTTACGGCAATGCTCATAGCGTTTCAGGGTCTGCTCATGTGCCCATACGCCACGCGCCTGATCATGTAGCAAAACATCACAGAGCACGGCAGCATCCAGACAGCCAATATTCACCCCTTGTCCAGCTAAAGGATGAATTACATGTGCAGCATCTCCAATCAGGGCTAAACCGTCTTGAATATACTGTTGGGCAGCACGGGCTTTTAAGGGGAAAGCGGCACGTGGTGTCGCCTCTAAGACTCCACCCAACATATGCTGGCTTTCACGAGTCAAGAGTTGAGTAAATTCAGCATCTGACAACGCTGCATATTCTTCGGCATAATCCTCTGGCAAGGTCCAGACAATTGATTGCCAATGTCCCTGCTCTTCCGGATTAAGGCTGGCCATAGGTAAAAAAGCCAGAGGACCAGTTTCGAGAAAAATCTGACGCGCCATGTACTGATGAGGCTGAATCGTTTTAATCGCACAACTGATGCCTGCCTGTTTATAGTCCAGTACATCAATATCGATGAAAGCTTGCTCACGTACAAAGGAGTTTGCACCATCTGCACCAATGACCAGTTTGGTTTTGAGCTGAGTACCATCTTCCAGATGAATAATCCACACACCGACGCCACGTTCAACACGGCTGACTTTGACTTGTGTTCTATAATCTTGAACATTTTCCAGCATCTTTTGCTGAATGGCCAGATTCAGAATGCTGGGCTCCACCATCGAGCCTAAAGCCTGCTCTACCGATGGTGTTTTTTCTGAAGACTGGCCAAAATTAATTTCACCATAGCCATTTTTATTCCACACCTGCATACCAGTATAAGGCTGCTGGCGTACTAAATTTTCCCAGACACCCACCGTTTTTAACAGGTGAATGGTTGCCTGACTTAAAGCCAAAACACGCGGATTGGCCACACGCAAAGTTTTATCTGCATCCAGAATTGGCGCTGCATCCAGAACTGTAGGCTGCACACCACCTTGAGCTAACAGAAGCGCTGTAAGTCCACCAACCAGCCCACCACCAATAATGACGACGTCTAATATTTCGTTAGTTTGATTTAAGCTCATGCTTTTAACCCCATGGCATAATTTGCAACGAGTGGCTTGATGCCAGGAATCGTATCAAAAGCGATTAAACCTGTATTACGCATCAGCTTTAAAAATGGATTCTGGTTACTAAAGCCACGTACCACTGAATCACAGAACTTGATCACACGCTGCTGGTCACTGAGACGAGATTTTTCATAGTCTTGTAATATTCCAGCATCGCCCAAGTCTGCGCCTTGTACCTGCTGTTCTTTCAGGTAACGCACCAATACATGCGCATCACGCATACACAGGTTAAAACCCTGACCAGCGACCGGATGAATCGTATGGGCAGCATTGCCCATCAATACGACACGGCCAACAGCCTGTTTTTCGGCTAACACTTGAGACAATGGAAAACTGAACCGTTTTCCGGTTTTCTGGAATTTTCCGGCACGATCACCATACGTTTCCTGTAAGGCATCCAGAAAATGCTGGTCATTTTCATCTCCCAACCATTCTCCTTCAGTACCTTTTTTCACTGGCCAGACCACTGAACGACGATACTCACCCGGTAGTGGTAAAAGTGCCAAAGGCCCTAAATGGCTGAAACGCTCAAAGCCCACATGAGCATGTGGCTTTGAAGTTTGTACTGTGGTCACAATCGCAACCTGATCATAATCATGTTCTGACGCACCAATACCCAAGGCTTTACGGCAGAAAGAATCCCGCCCATCGGCGGCAATAACCAGTTTGGACTGTAATTTTAGTGACGATTCACCACGCTGAGCTTCGATATAAGCAAAGTCTGTATCTTGGATAAGGGATGTCACTTGAACACCATCAATCAGTTCAATCAATGGCTCTTTTTTGACTTGGGTCAGCAGTACACGACCGAGCCAGGCATTTTCAATGACCTGACCAAAGCTTTCGACTTTTTCCTGTTCGGCTTTCAGTCGAGCCTTACCAAAACTGCCCTGTTCGGTAATATTCACTTCCAGAATTGGGGTAGCATGTTCTTGCAAGGCATTCCAAAGTCCAAGCTCCTGATAGATCTGCACGCTACGGCGTGACAAGGCACTGTTACGTGCATCAAAACTGGAATGATATGGCGCAAGATTTTCATCATCATAATTTGGGTATTTAATGGCTTCCAACAGTTTGACTGCAATATTGATTTTCGCCAACATCAATGCGAGGCTTAAGCCGACCATACCACCACCGACAATGATGACTTCTTGTTGCATGCTTACTTCCTTATCTGTTTATTCGCATCTATGGCGAATTACATAAAACGTATACTGGTTTTATCTTACCTCAAGGCTCTAAATTTTTATAATGATTCGTTTTATTTAGTTTTCTCCATGATGATCCAGCCTATATTGAAAAACCAAGACATCGCGCTTTTCAGTCCCCAACTTCGGCAATACAGTATAGGCATTGATCCGTTCAACGATTTCAAACCCTGTCTTTAAAAGCACTTGGTGTGCCTGTATATGTTCTGCATCACAGAAAGTATCTAGTGATTTAAATGTAAGATATTGTCTAAAATACTGAATCACCGCTTTCATCGCCTCAAGCATATAGCCCTGCCCCTGAAATCGAGGACCAAGTCCGAAATGAATTTCAAGGCTGTTATTTTGCTGTTGAATAATCGTTAGTAACCCGATTGCCAGATGACTTTTTCGCTCAGCAATCACCCATGAAAATCCTTTAATCGGTTGCTGCCAATAGCTTAACGCCCATTTCTGCAACATCTGCTGAGTTTGACCGACTGTTGTATGCACCTGTCGTTGTAAGTATTTTGATGCTTCAACGTCGCCACAATACTCTTGGAATAATAAAAATTCATCTCCAACTTTATATGCTCTTAACTCCAACCGAGTTGTCTTTAATTCAGCAACTAAAATATTTATACTCACTTTTATCAACTCAGCATTAAAAAACGGAATGTTGTAATTTCATTTGGCACTTATACGATTCGATCGCAAACCTAGTCAAATTGGTATAACTCGATCTACTCGCTTCGCACAATTTTGAATACATATTGCTACTGGTAAATCCTGAATGATAAAATTGTGAATCAAGCCATTTATAAATAAGCTGATAATCACTGTCAGGAGCAGAAGGCCCATTTTCAATCACTATTATTTTCTTATTTTGAGAGAGTTTTATAAATATAACTCGATTTTTTAGCTAACAGATATTTTAAAAAAAATTTATCCAACCATGTACAACCTAATCTTATTTGTATGATAGTAATCATTAATCTTTAGCTAAGTGTTGTTGTAAATCTGAGGATGATTCTATTAATAACCTATAAACACCTATATAAAAAACCCCGGAAATATACCGAGGTTTCTTCATCTTCCACACTATTTCTATCCTCTCGACAAGCTACTCAAAGACATTATCCTATCTTGTAAGAAACTCGTGCAGGAGGATTAGCTTAACGCACAATATTGGTATGATGATCTGTATGGTGTACTGTTTTACCCAACTTCGTTCCTGTATAAATCAGGTACAATGCCGACAAACCAACCAATACATAAATAATTCGAGATAAGGCGCTCATATCACCAAAGATCGCAGCGACCAAATTAAAATCGAATGCACCAATTAAACCCCAATTGATGCCACCAATGATTGTTAAAGCATAAGCAATCCAGTCAATCGTATTTAATCTCATAAGTGTTCTCCTGCTGTTATTTAAGTTTATTTAAGGATCAGAGAAAGTATGAGAATCTCAGCGCATTTAATATGTAGCTTTGATGCTAAAAACAGATTTTCTGTGTTGACTTCGTGTCACTTTTTAAGCTGTAAATTTTACTTAGGTTAGTTTTATTTGACTTGTTCGAGATAAACGTAAGCTAAGTCACTTTTTGATCGATTCGATATAGCTAGGAATTCTTGTTTAAAACGGCATAGAAATGTCATAAAAAAAGCCGATCTTGCGACCGGCTTGCTGTATTTTTTCTCAAATTAAGCAGCGCGCGCTTTCGCCATCAATGCTTCAATTTCTTCTACCGTTTTAACAACTTTCACAGTTAAAACCAGCGGACCATTTGCAGTGGCCACCACATCATCTTCAATCCGGATACCAATTCCACGCCATTTGGCATCGACTGTTTCATCATCAGACGCGATGTAAAGACCCGGCTCAACGGTAACGACCATACCCTCTTCATACGAGCGCCATTCACCGTCCACCTTATAAGCACCGACATCATGCACATCCATACCGAGCCAGTGTCCGGTACCATGCATGTAGAACTGGCGGAAAGCTTCTTTTTCTATAATGTCGTCAATATTCCCCTGCATCAAGCCAAGATCGAGCAAACCTTGCACTAGGATGCGCACTGCAACATTATGTGGTTCTTTATACGAGTTACCAATTTGCACGGCATTGATCGCAGCGATTTGAGCATCCAGTACTACGTTATATAAGGCTTTCTGTTCCGGACTGAATTTACCATTTACCGGAAAGGTACGGGTAATGTCTGAAGCATAAAGCTGATATTCAGCTGCAGCATCAATCAGGACTAAATCGCCATCTTTCAGTTCTTTGTCATTTTCTACATAATGCAGGATGCAGGCATTCTCACCGCCACCGACAATACTGTTATAAGCCGGAACACCGCCATTTTTGCCAAAGACATAATTCAGCTCGGCTTCCAGCGCATATTCCATCATACCCGGACGTACTGCTAGCATCGCTTGCGTATGTGCATCAGCAGAAATATCGGAAGCAATCTGCATCAGTTCGATTTCATTTGCATCTTTATGCAGACGCATTTCATCAACAATACGATCCAGCTGAATGACTTGCTCTGGCGCAGAAGTACCACGACGGCTTTCACCACTTGCAGTTGCAATCCATTTGGCGACACGCGCATCAAACTCTGCATGCTGTCCAATGCGATAAAATAACTGATCTTTATTTTGTAACTTTTCTAAGATTTCTTCATCCAGCAAATCAATCGCATAGGCTTCATCTGCATCATAATCCTGAATAGCCCCATCAATACCCGCGCGGTAGCCATTCCAGATTTCCATTTCACGGTTGCGTTCACGACAGAACAAACTGTAGCTATAGCCTTCTTCTTCAGTGTCAAAGGTTTCAATCACAGCCACAGCTTCAGGTTCCGCGAATCCGGTTAAATAGAAGAAACTACTGTCTGCACGGTATTTATAATCTGCATCACGGTTACGCATGGCTACCGGACTGGTCGCGATAATAGCGATACTGCGTAAACCGATTTCCCCTGCGAGGATTGCGCGACGCTCCTCAAAAACTGCCTGTGTCAATTTCTTCATTACACCTTACTTCTTATCGATCAATACTTGTATTTAGAATATAGTCTTGAAATCAGACTATAGATTTCACTGTAAACAGCAAAATATATGCCTGATTTCAAGCAGGTGATGACTCACCTCAGCATTTCATCAGCTTAGACGTTTAGGCGAGAAAATCTCGACTACACTTTGCGCTTCTGTAGTAGCGACTTTAGGCTGATTTTTTTGACTAAATTGCTGTAAGAGTGGCGTTTCTTCAACTTCGACCTTTTTACGCCCTAAAGACAGACTGACAGGAATCAGACGCACAAATTCGTACAATTCCTGATAGCTTTCTTCACCTTCAGCATCATCGTCTGAGTCTTCAAATTCAACTGCGGCTACATCTTGTAAATGTTCAATCAGCTCAACTTCATCCTGACGGATATGTCCTGAAGCCAGTCCGAAACCTAAGACCACGCCTGCACACCAGTCCGCCAGAGCCTGTACGCGTTCTGAAAGCACATGCTCATCATCAGGCAGCAAAGGTAAATAATCCAGCTCATCTTCAGACAATGCATGGAACACATCTTCAGCTTCGCCCGCCAACAACTCTAATGCTTCGGCATCCAGTTCAGGTACATCCAGTGTTTCTAAAATCTGTAACCACTCTTCACTGCTTGGCGCCTGGGTGACACACACAATGCCCGTGAGCAAACCATGTAGTTCGCTAGGGCTAGAAATTTCCTCAATTGAAGAAAAATTGCGGTGCCATTCGGTCCAACCTGAAATATCGTCTTGCATTCGTTTATCCAATCTTTATACTGCTTATATATTACCTTTGTTTGCAACACTGTGCGACCTCGATATGTTAGAAGAATTACAGCGTCTACAAGTGCAGATCGGCGTGTTAAAAACGCGACTTGCACGGCTTGAAAGTGAAAATTCCAGTTTGCGCGAAGAGCAAGACTCTTCAATGATGCAACATCAACAGCAAATTGAACAAAAAAATAGCGTGATTGCGCAAAAACAACAAGAAAATGAAAATCTGACAGAACAATTGACGGATTCTCGTGCCCAATTTCAACTGCTCAATAATGATGCAACTGCACTGGCAGACCGTTATGGCCGTCTGGAAAAAAGCTGTACCGACCTAAAAAACCGTTTTCAGGAAATTCTGGCTGAACGCAATGAGCTGCGCATAGTTAAGGAAAAGATGATCCTTGAACAGCGTCATGCTCAGCAGGAAATTCAGCGTCTGACTCAGGAATCTGAACGCTTAACCCAGAAAAATGAAAATGCCAAAGCCAAGGTTGAAGCGATTATTCAACGTCTAGCGATTCTCGGTACTGCGCAGGATCATCATGCACAGGAAATTCAACAACTGGCCCATCCGACTGAAGCGACTGAGGAAGCCTCACCATGAGTGAACAAATTGCAATTGATCTCAGAGTATTGGGGCATAGTTTCCGTCTGGCCTCTACTCCTGACAAGCAGGAAGAATTAGAACGCGCAGCACAGTTATTAAATGACAAATACGATGAATTTCGTCGTAAAGCACCACGTATGGAACCGAGTAAGCTGATTATTATGGTAGCACTTGAGCTGATGCAGGAGGTCTTGAATATGAACAGATCACTGCAACAATATGCGCATTGCGAGCGTTTGTTACAAACTATTTTAGAAGAAGTTGAAGAACTGACTGAATAATCTCGAATTCTGTTTAAACTTCGGACATTCGACCGAACTGTTTACAGTTCATGAACAGCATAGAGTTGCCACACCGGGATTATTGTTTATAATTAACTTAACTCTGAGGTGTTCGCCAGCGGGTCTATTCCCCTGCCGATACTAACACTTATGGGTGTGTTCTGTATATTTAGAGTGTATGCCCATCTCCGTATGGGAAACCCAGCAAGTATACGTCGCATCCTCCTTGAACTCATCGGGTTCAGGGTAACGACACATGCAGCGGCATCTTCGGAGTACTTCAATTTCTTTTTCAAAATATAATTATAATTTTTCCTGAATTTCCTCTTATTTTAATTTTATAGTCTTTCTCTCGAACATTCTTCCAGATTCATTAGATCTCTTTCATAAATCAA
>DDAT01000005.1:0-2798 GCA_002332985.1 Acinetobacter lwoffii
GAATTTCCCGATTCTGATGGCTGCCTGGAAACTGGCACCTGCCCTAGCTGCGGGCAACTGCATTGTGTTGAAACCTGCAGAACAGACTCCGGTCAGCATTCTGGTGCTGGCTGAACTGATTCAGGATATTTTGCCACCGGGTGTCCTGAATATCGTCAATGGTTATGGGGTTGAAGTCGGTCGCCCGCTAGCCACCAACCCACGCATTGCCAAGATTGCCTTTACCGGTTCTACCGCCGTCGGTCAGATGATCATGCAATATGCCACCGAAAATATTATTCCGGTGACGCTGGAACTGGGGGGTAAATCACCGAATCTGTTCTTTGCCGACATCATGGATCAGGAAGACGATTATCTGGACAAAGCGCTGGAAGGTTTTGCCATGTTTGCCCTGAACCAGGGTGAAATCTGCACCTGTCCATCGCGTGCGCTGATCCAGGAAAGTATTGCTGACGAATTTCTAGCGCGTGCCGTTGAACGGGTGAAACGGATTAAAACCGGGCATCCGCTGGATACTGACACCATGATTGGCGCGCAAGCATCACAGGAACAGCAGGACAAGATTCTGGGCTGTATTGCCACTGGTCGTGAAGAAGGCGCACAGATCCTGACTGGTGGTGAAGCACGTCAGGAAGTGGGTCAAGGTTTCTATATTGAACCGACCATCTTTAAAGGCACCAATGACATGAAGACCTTCCAGGATGAAATCTTCGGGCCTGTATTGGCTGTGACCACCTTTAAAGACTTTGATGATGCGATCAAGATCGCCAACGATACGATTTACGGACTCGGTGCCGGGGTCTGGTCACGCTCAGCGCATACTTCCTACCGTGCTGGCCGTGCCATTCAGGCCGGTCGGGTCTGGACCAACTGTTATCACATCTACCCTGCGCATGCGGCTTTCGGTGGCTATAAAAAATCCGGCATTGGTCGTGAGAATCACAGAATGATGCTGGATCATTATCAACAAACCAAAAATCTGTTAGTGAGCTATTCGACCAAACCAGCCGGGTTCTTTTAAGAAGTGAAATACATTCAAAGCGAACTTCGGTTCGCTTTGAATGTATGGTAGCTAGCTTTCACAAAATATCAGCAACATCTTCAAGCTGCGGCCAATTCAAATAAAGTTTTTAGTCTATAAACACTTTTTTTAAAGGAAAGAGCATCACCTCAAATTTCTATTTGCAATAGTGTCATTTCAAGATAATTTCACTCTATAAAGATTTCGCCACATTCTCCAGCCATTGAGTGCCAGAAGAATAAAAATAAAATAAAGCACGGCGGTTAAATACAATGACTTATAGCTATACATGCCGACATAAATCACATCTAACACACACCATAATCCCCAGCTTTCAATATATTTTTTTGCCGCCCAATAACTTGCCACCAAGCTAAAAGAAGCCAACATGGAATCCAACCAAGGGAGTGATGCTGTGGTGAAATGAGCAAATAAGGCGCCAATCACCAGACCGGCGACAATACCCACAATCAGGCTATATACCCAGATTTTTTTATTCAAATAGCCAATCTGCACGGTGATAGCCTGGTCATGATTTTTCTTCGACCAGCTATACCAGCCATACAGTTGCATCAAGATAAATACGGCTTGTAATGCTGCGTCTGCAAATAAATTGACACGATAAAAAATAATCATATATAAAAATACAGCGACAATATTCACCAACCAGCAGACTTTATATTGTTTGGAGGTCAGCCAGACACCTAAAACGTTTAAAATGAACGCTGCAATTTCTATATTTTCCATAGCAATATAACCTGATTAAGCAGCCAATTTAGAAGTTCAGATTGAATGACAAGGTTGCTGTACGTGGCGAACCCAAGAATAAATAATCATCACCCAAAAATTCACCTGCATCACGCCAGTATTTCTTGTTGAACAGATTATAAATATTCAAGCGCAGCAATGCATCGGTCGTATTTAGCTTAAATTGATAAGCAGCGCCTAAATCAACCACACTATAACCTGCAACTTTCGCAGCACCCTCTTTGTTGGCATATTTGCTGGAACTGTATTGACCACCTGCCAGAACAGTGAAACCTGCAATGCTCGGTACGTTATAGCGAAGATGTGTTGCGAAACGAGCTTTTGGCACGTTTTGCGCCTGATGATTACCATATTCAACCGCTTCCACATTTTCTAAACGGGCTTTGGTCAAGGCTAAAGATGAAGTTAAGGCCAGATGGTCGGTTAATGCACCATTCAGTCCTAATTCCAGGCCCTGACTATGCTGTTCGCCTTCCGCAATAAAATAGCGAAGTCCTGAAATCGGCTTGCTATATTGATTGTCCTGACGTAAATCAAAAACGGCTGCAGTCAACAGGAAATCATGGATCTGTTGTTTGAAACCAATTTCATATTGCTCTGAATAGATCGGTGCTAGAGTTTCAGCCGCATTCTCTGCAAACCAAGGCGCTGTTTTTCCATCTGACAGGCCTTTAGCATACGAGGCATAGACGGTAGTCGATTCCAAGGGGCTATAGCTGATCGCAAATTGCGGTAAAAATTTGCCTAAATCAGTATCGCGGACTTTTACCCGATCTGCATCATATGCTTGTTCATCAAGCTCGATCCATTTTCCGCCAATCAAAGTGGTCCAATGTTCATTCCATTCAATACGGTCTAATGCTGTAAATGCAGTTTGTTTACTTTTAAGTGCTTGATATTTTGGTCCAGCATTCGCTGTTACTGGGGAAAAATCTATGGTTTCTGTATAAATATTACCTACACCAATCCATTCATTGACACCAGCAAAACGATCTCGCGATTTATTGGT
>DDAT01000005.1:2960-4889 GCA_002332985.1 Acinetobacter lwoffii
TCTAGTTTGACTTTAAATTGGTTGGTTTTAAAGGTTTCATCTGGATTACGAAAATCATAAATATCGTAATGACCATTCGCATCAAAGGTGTTGCCCAAGCCACTATATTCACATAACGTGGCATAACATCCCCAAGCAAATGTCGAATAATCATCAACCTTGGATTTACTGTGGGCTGCGACGAGTCCCAAGTTCCAGTCATCATTCAATGCATAGCTATATTTTAAACTGCTATTCAGACTATCGATCGTGACCGGTTTGCCCCAAGTCTGATAACCCAGCAATCGGTCCCATTTCACATTTTCTGGGACTTTACCATCCAGTAATTGATAACCTGGCACTGATTTTTGTTCGGAACGCTGTGCTTCAAGATCAAATTCTAATTTGGATTGCTCAGATGTTTTCCAATCTAAGGTCAATGCCGCTAGATAGCGTTCACCATCGACATGATCGACATAAGACTCCATCTGTTCATTCACCAGATTGATGCGATATCCGAATTGTTGCTCATCACCCCAAAAACCACCGAGATCAGTTGCCACTGAAAACTGGCCGTGTTGATCGGCCGAGAATGTCAGTGCCTGAATATCTTTCGGTCGCTTGGTGACATAATTCACAACCCCACCCGGGGTCGACATCCCACTTTGAATCGCGGACATGCCTTTTAAAATTTCCACACGTTCTTTATTTTCAAGTGCGACGTTTTGTTCACCACGAATCACATTGCCATTAATGAGGTAGCTAGATGCCAAATCCAGTGCAAAGCCACGCGAGACAAAGTTTGGATAATAGCCAATTGCAGCATAGCCCTCACCGATGGCTGCATCATTTTTTATAACATCGCTCAGCACACGAGCATGTTGTTCAGCAATGAGATCAGCAGTCAAAATAGAGACCGATGCAGGTATTTTTTGCAGACTGTCCGTAGCAAATCCCTCAACATTCACTTTAGCACTCGAGTAAGGAATGCTTTGATCGGCTGTGATAACAATCGTGTCAAGCTTTTGAACATCGTCTTCAGCATAAGTCAGCGGGACTAAACACAGCTGCGACAGAATGATCATATTTAAAGATCGGATTAATACATTCTGTTTGAGTTGACGAGTGTTCATACGAAACCTTATGTCTGTGAAGTGGGTGATGATGCTGGGTTTAGAGAGAGCATTGAGAAGATTGCAATTCATCTTGAATGAGCCGGGTTAAGGTCTGGGTAAATTGTTGACCTTGTTCGCCAAAGAACCAGTCCACATGACCGATAATCCAGTCGTAATAAGCCGCATCTGCATGTTGCTGGTTTTGAGTAATCCCAACAAAATATTCAAGCTCTGAAAAAGCGAAATCCAAATGCACGATTTTTAGTAGCTCTGGCAAAACACTAAAATCTTCTTGTGGATGTGCTTCGGAAAAATAAGCGTGTAGAAAGGCGGTTAAACCGGCCTCATCAATCTGAATATGTGGGTTCTGCTCTAATTTCAACCAATCAATGAAATTACGTTCAATCGTCACTGCCAGATCATAAAGTGCCGAGTTTCGGTCAGATAAACCAAAATCAATCACGGCAGTAATCTCAGCTTTGGCATCTGGCGATGACCAAAACAGATTAGAAGCGTGTAAATCGTTATGGGTCCAAATTCTGCTTGCCTGTTGCAATACAGGCTGAATACGCTGGTGAACCTGTAAGATTTGATCTAAAAAGTAAGGATCCAAATTTTTATCGGCAAAATAACGGCTTAATTCTGGACTGTTTGCAATGCGCCGTTGAATGGCTGTAACGATATTTTCACTGTCTAAAAGTTGCTGATTGGAAACCAAATAAGATGCTGATCTGCCTTGCTGCTCAGGAAAATCCTGCATCGCCAGATGTAGTCTGGCCAGTAAAGCCCCTGCCTTGGCGGCATGTTCAGCATAGAAAAAAGGTTTCCAGGATTG
>DDAT01000005.1:4941-5588 GCA_002332985.1 Acinetobacter lwoffii
TGATCTGCATACAGATCTAAACCGGCTGCTTTTGCATAGACTTCATAGGTCCAGTCACCCAGCTCTAAAGCAGTCAGATCTTGATTTGACCTAATCAATGCTGCAACAGGAATTTCTTTGCTGGCTAAATGCTGAAGAACGGCATGCTCCTGTAAAATATCGTGGGCACGACGAAATGAACAATGACTGCGCTTGATCAAATACTGATGCGCGACTGCTTCATCCCTGCTCACAAAATCCTGCTCCACCTTGACCAGCGCCGCAGATGAAAATGGCCGGGGACTACACCACAAAATCTGAATATGACCTTGTAAACAGGAATAATGCTGCTGCAGACTTTGTAATTCTGGATCAGAAATATGTGCCCAGTCTTTATTTTCCCAGGCATTGCCCATACCATGACCTAAATCATCAGTCATTTTGGTCATTATCAATATTCCTGAGCCAGGTCATTATGTAATAATGGAAAATCATTGTTTAGGCGAACATGCAAACAGTATTTTTAAATACATTTAATATTGAAGACACGCCCTAAAATTAAGTGGTACATACCGGTATTAAATTGGAGGCAAGTTTAGCCTTATAAATATAAAAATAAAATAGATCTCTCGCATAAATCAAAAAATGATCTTCTTTTTGGTTAATAT
>DDAT01000005.1:5712-7506 GCA_002332985.1 Acinetobacter lwoffii
AATCTGCGGATGAAATACATCAATTCAAACAAGCTTTCTGATCCTCAGTTCAAGCTATAACATAGTTTTGAAATGCACCGTAATTCATTTTCATGACTTCACTAAGTAGTTCTTTAAATCCATGTTCCTCAGCAGCAAATTCTACCAGTGATTCATTGTTCAGATCAGTAACACATGCCATGGTCGAAATGACCTGTACACTATGAGCTTTGAATTCGCCCAGGTATATTTTGTTGAATTACGTTTTTTTTATTAAGATATTTAAGGGAAAATTCTTACGGAAAAAATGTTTTTTATCACTGAACCATATACAAGTAGCTAAATTATCCTGCAATTTTTCAACCATCATTGGATGACTACCGTAAACTAGGTAAACAATATCACCAATATAGATATTATTCATCTTTAGTCAGCCAAGTATAAGATCAAAATTCTGAAACTTCTGATAAATAAATTAATGCCATCAATTGAGGACTTTTTTTAAACTGAGAAAGCGTTTATAAAGTCCAATTAAGTCCTTGTCCCATTTCATAAATAATGAGTATTAATGCAATTACCATTAGTAAAATCACAATGGCTTCGACCTTAGTGAGCATCTTAAATTCTCCACCTTTTATCTTTTATATAATAAACAAAGTGAACAATAAATAACAATAAGGTTACAAAAAAATTACTAGATGTTACAAAAACAGGGCTGGTAAATAAAAATCTCTCAGAGGAGGTGCTAATTCTTTTCAAACTTAACCTTATGTACTGGGCGATGTCCTGTATAAGACTCATGACATACTGCGATTAATCAACACCCCCTTCTTCTTCTAAACTTAATAAGAAAGTATGGACACCCTGCATGTCATTTAACTCAATATTATTGCCGATCCATTTCATCGTAGTTGGTTTCATATTGTTTATGTCTTCTTGGATTTTATTGTAGGGGGGATTACCGCAGTTGACCATTGCTATGCTCTTTTTATAATTTGCCATTAAATTATCTTCCCTATAAAAGATTTTCAAGAAAATCGGTCTGTATTTGGCCAGTCAACGCTACAAAAAAACTCATCCGATAAGTATTCTTACATAAACCCGAGGTTCTATAACTTGGATCCTGAATATCTTACATATGCAGACATAGCTCATACATCGGAATTTAAACTTACCCTCTACACTGAAATTAAGTTTTAGAAACGCAGAGGAAATTCAGATGGAAAAGTATTCAAAGATTCTAATCCTGAGCTTATTTGGATTTACTGGAACAGTAGCTATTGCAGATGAATCCATCCCAATAGAAGCAACTGCCGCCGCCGAAGCGCAACAGGTTGCTTTAGATTATGGAAATGAGAAAGACAAAAAATCTGAATCATCTGAAAGCCCTTAATTAAAGTGATGCCGGTCAGTTAAGAAATTGACTGGCATTTTCTTGGGTATTTCCGTGGTGTTCCTTTCACAACTCGTGGGCAACTCCTCACTCCCCTCTCAGGCAAAACATATCTCTTAGATTTTTCCAGTAAACTTTCTAAATGTTTAGGTAAATTACCTGCGGAGTCTAAAGAGTCGAATCTTAATATATTCAGAATGCCAATAGATGCAATATGAAAGCTGATTCTCAAAGGACTGACTTTTGCACGTTGAGCCATATGTTTCATTTGTCTTCTTAGAATATTGTAGGCAATAAAGCCCCCCATAATTATTGACAAACTAAATCAGGTTGCTTGTTCCTCAAATGCTTGCCCTCCTGTAAATCACTTTTGATTTCTGGGTAACGCATTTCTATTTCCCAGCGCTGAGCATAAAGCTTCG
>DDAT01000005.1:7613-8078 GCA_002332985.1 Acinetobacter lwoffii
CAAGCCTATCAGTGGCTATGTCTTTGGGTTCATTAATAAAGTGATATAACGTCTAATTTTCCCTTCCTGCTCAACTTCAATCAAACGCACTTCCCAATACCCCCTAATGTTGGATTAAGTTTCTTGGCATTTGCTGATATTGGCATCCTGATATGAAAGTCATGCTGAGAATTACGCTTGATTTAGAATTGTTCAAACACAATTTAAACCAGATCCCTTCAGGAACCTTTGTTCTTACAGATAGAGGTTATCAAAGGATTTATACTTTGTATCCCAATACCCTGTTGCCATTAGAGGCCAAAAGCCGCTGTAAACTGGATCCTGAACTAAAAATCTATAATCAGGAAATCAATAAAGAAGAATAGAAATTAAGTATGTATTTGGCAGTCTAAAAACTTTCAAAATGCTTTCAGAACGTTATCGCAATAGAGCTAAAAGCCCCCCCTGAATAGCCACCAAAATTCT
>DDAT01000006.1:0-8933 GCA_002332985.1 Acinetobacter lwoffii
TAATTAACGGAACCACATTAAAGCCACAATATTTTTGTAAGCTTTCCATCATCATATATTTAAGGTCTTCAAAAGACATAGGTTGCAGTTCAGGCAGCTTTTTTGCATGGCTTGAATCCGTTTCAGCAGATGGAATGTCCTGCGCTACTTTAATGGATTCCATCTCAGGATGGAGTTCTTTTGTCGCAGAAGCTGCTGCTATCGATGAGTCCAACGATCGGTGAATCTCGGAGTGTGCCAGGTCAACTTTTGTATCTGTTCTTGCATCAGCCTGCTTTTGACTGATGGCTACCTCGCCCGTTTCAGCTGGAATAATTAAATCCATGGCATAAAGCTGATCTAAGAGTTCGGCAGGAGCAAGCTGTTGTTTTAAGCCATCATTTAATAAGTTGAAATCCTGGCTGCCGATCAGAACCAGTAAGCGGCGTTGGCGTGCGGTCAGTGGGATGGAGCGATCCTGTAGCACCTCGATCCCACGTTGAGTTTTATAAAAATGCATCATAGCTGAATAGATTGTTGCTAAAATTCAGCTAGAGCATAGTCTGTGAAAATTACATTAATATGAAGTATTTATTAAAATACTGAGGTTTGTTTTGATAAAACCTATAATGTCGTGATCGCCGTATTTTCAAGGGCCTTACGTAAATAAGGATCCAGTTCATCCTGACGCAATAGCCATTGCACATAGTCAGTAGGAAGTTCGGCGATGGCAGTACCGCGATGTTTGCCAAAATTAATCGTACGTGGAATTCGGGCATCTTCAGAAGCGTCGAATAATTCCTGCATACTGTTGATTTTTAAATGATGCACAATATGCATCAAAATATTGGCAGTTAAAATAATATCCATATCGGCACGATGTGCTTTACGGATCATTTCACGCGCTCTTTCGCTGCCTTTGGTGATCATATAAATCAGGGCGGAAATATTGTGTGCTTCCGCATCTGGCCAGACCCGACGTGCTAAAGCCAGTGTACAAATCGCCTTGATTTTTGAAGTATCTACGCCACATTTTTCGATGGCACGGACGTCATAATCAATATTATGGCCGATCATGTAGACGGTTTCATCAGGCAGGCGAAAGGTACTGTAATGCGGCTGACCTTCCAGATTCGATTCCAGAATATGATGCACGGCCATGGCAGCAAAAGAAATAGCTTCGTCACATGAGTAGAGCTGATCAAACAGGCGGCTTTTATCCAGACTGATTTTATGCTCTACAATTTCGACAGGCGCATAAGCAATTTCGATGGGTTGGCCATTTAAAGTATGCGTTTCGGTATCAAGAATAATGGCCTGCATGTCGGAAATGTGCCTGAAAAGAGAGGAGAGTAAAATCTAACATTATTATTTTGCAACTGACAATTGAATTGCTTTATTTCTGTATTAATTGCAGGCTTTTTAACGTATGACGACTATTTGATAGTTCTGGGAATAGGAAATTCTCTATTCTTAAGTTGGCTGATTTCATAATAAATCTAAACTGGCGCGAATTTAATAGAAAAAATAACGCATTCTTTTCTTGATATTGTTTAGATAAATTGGGAAATTACATGTAGTTTTATCGTTTGTTAAAGATAAAACCAGAAAAACTCATTAGAGATGATAATAAATAAGATAAGGATAAGATCGATGAAACGTCAAGTATTGACCTGTGCTCTTCTCACATTAAGTGTAGCCTTAACTGCTTGTAACGATGATAGTGATAATGATCGTTTTTACGAGTCCAAACCTGCTGTTCCAGTAAATAATATCGATAATCCAGTCGTGGCAACACCTGTAGCCTATACTCAAACGGATTTCTCCGGGATCGCTGACGAAAGTGTGATCATGACTTATAAGATGTTAGGAATTAATGGTAAGGAAACACAAGCTACTGCATTAGTTTTCACACCCGAGGGAACGCCTCCAGCTACAGGCTGGCCAATTGTGGCATGGGCACATGGAACTACCGGTGTAGCTGATCAGTGTGCGCCGAGTCGAAAAGCGCTGAATGATTATATCAAAGCCATGATTGGCGGGTTTCTCCAAGCTGGCTATATTGTAGTGGCACCTGACTATGAAGGTTTGGGAGAGCCAAGTGGAAAAGAACTTCATCCTTTCTTGAATCTGAAAAGTGAAGCTTATTCTATTACTGATGCAGTTGTGGCTGCACGAAATTATTTAGGTTCACAAGCGTCCAATCAATGGGTTGCAGTAGGGCATTCTCAAGGTGGCCAGGCAGCTTTAGGTGCTGCGCAATATGCAGCACGTGCTTCTAAGATGACCTATAAAGGTACGGTAGCTTTAGCACCGGCTTCAAATTTCAATCTGATTTTGACAGGAGGTGAACAACAGGCGGGACAAGAAACAAATCTGGATAAAAAAATTGGAACTTTAGCATCTTTAGATACCTTTACTGCATTGATTGTTGCCGGTTTGCGTAACCCGAACCCAAATTTGCAATATAGTCAGATTTTTAAAACACCAACCGACGAAATCGCGAAAAATGCAGAAACTGATTGCTATGATGTATTAGGCCAGAAATTTGGTACTGCAATGTATGCTTATGCACAATCAAATAATAACTCAGTAAATAATTATCCTCGTACTCAAACTAACTTTATGAATATTCCAGTCGTAAAGAGCTTCTTGGAAAAAGATTCTCAGCCTTTACTTGTTAAAGTTTCTACGCCAGTGATTATTTATCAGGGTTCAGCAGATAGTACCGTTCCCAAAGCAGCAACAGATGTTTTAGTTGCACTCGCCAATCAGAAACAAACTTCAGTACGTTATATTACGGATGAGTCAAATGCGACTAAATGGGATCATGGTAGCGTCTATGCACTGAATATTCCTAATATTATTTCAGATGTAAAATCTCTAATGCCAATTCAATAACTTATTTTTATCTGAATGGCTCATGTTTTTTTAGACATGAGCCATTTTTATTGCAAACTGAATAAAGTTCATGATCGAAAATTTAAAACTTCATGCTACAATACGCGCCAATCTTAGCACGGCTTAAAAGCCCTAAATCAATAGGACCTCGCTAATGTTTGCCAATATCTCTATCGCTGAATTTGATCCAGAATTAGCTCAAGCAATCTCGAATGAAGATGCTCGTCAAGAAGCTCATATTGAGCTAATCGCTTCTGAAAACTACTGCTCACCAGCAGTTATGGAAGCTCAAGGTTCAAAACTTACTAACAAATATGCGGAAGGCTACCCAGGTAAACGCTACTATGGCGGTTGCGAGTATGTAGACGTTATCGAACAATTGGCGATTGACCGTGCTAAAGAACTCTTTGGTGCTGATTATGCTAACGTTCAGCCACATGCTGGTTCACAAGCAAACTCAGCAGTTTACTTAGCGCTTCTGAACCCGGGCGATACAGTTCTGGGTATGAGCCTTGCTCACGGTGGTCACTTGACTCACGGTGCAAAAGTAAGCTTCTCTGGTAAAACATATAATGCGATTCAGTACGGTTTAAACCCTGAAACTGGCGAGATCGATTACGAAGAAGTTGAGCGTTTAGCGCTTGAGCACAAGCCACGTATGATCGTTGCTGGTTTCTCTGCATACAGCCAAATCGTTGACTGGCAGCGTTTCCGCGAAATCGCGGACAAAGTAGGTGCTTACCTATTTGTTGATATGGCTCACGTTGCAGGTCTGGTTGCTGCTGGCGTTTACCCAAGCCCGGTGCAAATTGCTGACGTAACTACGACTACGACTCACAAAACACTTCGTGGTCCACGTTCTGGTTTAATCCTTGCGAAAGCAAACGAAGAAATCGAGAAGAAATTACAGTCAGCTGTATTCCCAGGCAACCAGGGTGGTCCTTTGGTTCACGCGATTGCTGCGAAAGCAATCTGCTTCAAAGAAGCAATGGCACCTGAATATAAAGCGTATCAACAACAAGTCGTTGTTAATGCGAAAGCAATGGCTGAAGTATTAATCGCTCGTGGTTATGATGTAGTTTCTGGTGGTACTGAAAACCACTTGTTCTTGCTGTCTTTAATCAAGCAAGACATTACAGGTAAAGAAGCTGATGCTTGGTTGGGTGCTGCTCACATCACTGTGAACAAAAACTCTGTACCAAACGATCCACGTTCTCCGTTCGTCACTTCAGGTATCCGTATCGGTACACCTGCAGTAACCACTCGTGGTTTCGGCGAAGCTGAAGTACGTGAACTTGCAGGCTGGATCGCTGACATCCTGGATGCGAAAGGCGATGAAGCTGTTATCAACGCGGTGAAAGAAAAAGTTGCAGCGGTATGTGCTAAATTCCCAGTTTATGCATAATCGCTTATAAACGGAAAGGAGCTCCCAACCGGGAGCTTTTTTTATAGCTGTAAAAATAACGATATAAAAGATGTTTGGACTTGATCGGACTTACATAGATCAATTTCCTTGCCGCAAGAGATTGAGTCATCAATAAAATCATATTGAGTTTTTCTCAATCTGGCTTAAAGTCTTTTATCAACTATTTGTATTTTTAAATGCTTTAAAAGAATGGATGCATTCGTTGCACGCTTTGCTTGAAATTATTTACAGGAATTATTTTCAGAACCTGACACTTTAAAAACTAATAGGTTATTGAGCTGAAGATCATAGTAGATGGAGCGCTTGAGTGAATCCCATGTTACTGTAAGGTGGTGCTGATATAAGCGCTGTGAATGACATCATTCTTTTTATTTAAATGTTATATGGATCGGTAGCATTTGAATATGGGTAAATCCTGTATTTAAAAATGCTGCTGGCGGTTGATTGATTAATTTTTGATTTATGCATTAAACAAGGTAATAAGGATGACTAAACCCAACATTATTTTATCTGAGCAAGATTTACATCGTCTGGAAACGATGCTGGAGAATCAGAGCAAGCTGAGTGAAACCATGATCCGCTTAGAGGATGAATTGGCACGTGCCGAAGTGGTCGAGCCGCAAGCGATCGCAAGCAATATCGTGACCATGCATTCCCGTGTGTTGCTGACCATTGCACCTTCTACGGAAGCTGTTGAGGTGACACTGGTTTACCCACACGAATTTAAAGGTGAAAAGGGGCAGGTCAATGTGGTCGCACCAATAGGTGCAGCCATTTTGGGCTTAGCAGAAGGTCAAACCATTGAATGGCCACAACCGGATGGTCATACCATGAAAGTAACCATTGAAAAAGTGCTGTTTCAGCCGGAGAGCGAAGGGGATTATCTTTAAGCCAGCGTTGGATCATCCTTGAAAGCCATAGCAATATGGCTTTTTTTGTATATGGATTTTAACTAAAACCTGATGTTGTAAGCATTTAGATCAGATTGAATACATTTTAAAGTTCTAAATGCTTAAAGTTAAATAATTCTCAAAATGCAATGTAGTCATTTATCTCTGCAATTGAATCGTATTGCCAAAATCATAATTAAAATAAAGATAAAACATGGATTTAGTTAAAGTGATGTAACGAATTTCTGGATAAATATACACAACGCGGTCTGTTTTTTTGCTACATTCGAAGATGTTCTAGACTTCTTTGTTTCACTTTTTTAAAGGATATCGCCTCAACCATGTCGCGCTTTGAAGCTCTACCTGCCTTGACTGACATGATGCTTGATCGTGAGGAAATTCTGGCGATTAAGCGTAATGAGCTTGTGCCTGTACTGGATAATCAATATGGGCTGAATCATTATGCAGATGCTTTGATTCAGGCACAGTCCGTTCTACTGAATGGTGTAGATCCGCACTTGACCCAACAGTTAAGCCATACCATTGAGCAATTGATTCAGGCTTTGGCAGAATCTAAAAAATATCTGAAAAAACGTAAATTTAATGCCCTACAGAAATGGCTAGGCATCGATCTGGATTATGGCTCAAGTCAGGTGGAATATTATCAACGGCTAGACCGTTTGCTCGATCAGGCCGATCACTTAAGCCGTAAATTACAGATTGAAATTCAGAAATCGCAGTCGCGTTTTCAGCAGCTTTTGGGGTTGCGCGAACAGATGGCCAAGCACATTGTCGCAGCAGACGAGTTTCTGTCTGAATATCCGCTATTCGTCAAAAACCAGCATCCCTTGGATAATTTTTCAGAACGCCTCTCCAAGAAAATTAATACCTTACGTACCTTGCAAAGCAGTAATGACATCGCCATTACCCAGATGCAGCTTTCGCAGCAGCTTTCCTTTAGCCTGCTGGATCGCTTTAAGGAAGCACAGCAGGTCTTGATTCCGGCCTGGCAATATCATGTCAAACAAAGCCAGACGAAACACTCGACAAGTGATCTGGAAAAACTTGATAATAGCCGTGAGAGTCTGATTAAAACGTTAAAAAAATCCCTCGAGAAACCCTCGAAAACATAACAATATAAGGTGAACTATGACCAAGTCTGATTTAGTAAATTTACCTGTTGAAAGCTCGAATGAACTGGTCGAACAAAAATTCCAGCAAATGGACCTGAAAGAACTGGGCTTACAGTCTGCTGACTTTCAGGAGGTGCTGGCTGCACGTAAAGAGTTGCAGAACATGAGTCATAACAGCGTGGCTGAATATGGCAAAAATATTGCGACCAAAACTTCGACCTATACCGATGAATTACTGAATCTGGTGCAAAATAGAGATCTGGATGCGACAGGACAGAAGCTGAATCAGGTGGTACAGGTGGCTCAGCAGCTGAATACCAGCAGTATTCTCAATAAAAAGAAAAGTTCGGGTTTTTTTGGCAATATCATTAGCAAATTCAAAGGTGCGAAAGATAACTTTGATGCGCATTTCAATACCACTAAAGAGCAGCTAGATGTACTGGTGAAAGAGATTGAAACCTCGCAATCCGGTTTGAAAGCACGTGTTGATACCCTGGATAAAATGTTTGACGGGGTACAGGATGAATATAAACAGCTCGGGGTACATATCGCCGCAGGCCGTTTACGCGAACAGGAGCTGCAGCAGGAAATTTCCACTTTAACCGCCTTGCCGCAAGATCAGAGCACCACCCAGAAAATTTATGACCTGAACCATCTGGCCAATAATCTGGAAAAACGTGTCAGTGATTTACAGGTATTGCAGCAATCTGCTATGCAGACCTTGCCAATGATCCGGATTATCCAGTCGAATAACCTGATGTTGGTCGACAAGTTCTATGCGATCAAAAACATTACTTTACCGGCGTGGAAAAACCAGATCAGTCTGGCGATTTCGTTGAGTGAACAGAAGAACAGTGTACAGCTGGCCAATACCATTGATGATGCTACCAACGAGCTGCTGCGCCGTAATGCTGACCTGTTACATCAGAACTCGGTTGATACGGCTAAAGCCAATCAACGCTCGGTGATTGACATTGAAACGCTTGAACATGTGCAAAACACCCTCATTAAAACTGTAAATGATGTGATTCAGATTCAGAAAGAAGGTGTACAAAAACGCACAGAAGCAACCGTGCGTTTGAAAGCTTTGCAGGATAATCTGAATCATTTGGTGATTGAATCAAGTACCAGTGGATCCAAGCCCAACTAAATCAGGTAGGGCCAAAATCTGTAAGAAGGAGTAGAGATTGCCGCCCTTAGATGAATACGCCGTTAAGCCTCAGGACATCAAGCAGGGGGTAGTTGCACTCAAGAAACGTCAACGCAATTTGATGCTATTGGGTTTGACTACTTCTACCGTATTTATAGCCTCATTGATCAGCCTATTTTTCCAGCAGGAACTGGTCTATGGCTTTTTTGGCCTGAGTACTCAAGTACAGCAGTTGCATTTGCCGGTCAGTGTAGATGCCACACTGGCCAGCATTGGTGATAGTCCCGATTATTTTTTTAGTTTGCTGAGCTGGTTTGGCTGGCTGATTATTAAAATTTTTGCCTCTTTCATCGGTGCATTTTTTGTGATTGGCTTACTGAAAAAGTTGCGTTTCTTTTATGTGCGCTTTCAGTCTTTTGTGCTGAAATTTGTCGCCTGGCTGATTGCTTTTATCGTAATTTGGTCAGGCTTAACTTACTGGCAGCATGATCTGCGCAATGATCGGGATGATGCTTATCAGCAAGTGGTGTATTACGATAGTAATATCAATGATAGTGAAATCGCCCGTTACCTGGCTGATTCAGAGATTGCAGCACCGGTGAAATCTTATTTATTGGCGCAAACGGCATTGCTGCATAAGCCTCAAGATTTATCTGCCGCAAAACCTTATGTTTTAAACTTGGTTGAAGCAGAAAAACAGGATCCTAAATTTGAACAATATGGTTTCAAGTCTGAACAAATCTGGACCATGCAGCAACAGGTCTATGGTCAAGCCATGACACCAGTCGCCAAGAGTGTAAATACGCAGGTACAACAGGCGGATCAGTTAAGTCAGATCACGAATCTGGTTATTATTGGTGTTGCTATTTTATCGGCACTACTTAGCCTAATCTTGTTTTTCTTGGCCAACTCAATCAAGGGTCGTTCTCTGCGTATCGAACAGCGGATTCATTAATTTCCCAAAATGCTCCTGAATAGGGTAATGCTGATCAGTTAAGGAATTTAGAAATAGACTCTTTAGCTTTTCAGTCGTTTATGAAAGAGTTTTAACTTTTTAAATCAAATACTTGCAATATCACTTGTTACTTTGGTTTCGCCCAAAGTAACCAAAAGCATTTGTCATCCGCAAAACTCGTCAGCCACTATCCCTTAGTAAATTTGTCGCAAAAACAATCATTTTTTAATGTAGTCCTGCCTCAAACAGTTGCAGATGACTTTGCTACCTATCAAATATAATCTTGAATTTAAAAAAAATGCCAGTCAATTGCTTAACTGACTGGCCTGGCATTACCTGAATAGGGAGCATTTTTTGATGGAATTTCAACGCTATTGTTAAGACAACCTATTCAACTTGCTCTATATAGCCCAAAAATAAAAACAAGGCAGCATAAAGTCTATAACTGGATTAATAATCTAAAATACCGATCAATAAAATAAAAACAAACTGTTTTACC